>NZ_KV790826.1:0-30667 GCF_001807735.1 Neisseria sp. HMSC31F04
TGAAAGCTTGAATCGGCTTCCAGACGGCGTTTGTTGCTATATCAATCAACGATGTTCAGCACGAAATCAATAGAAGCCTTCGCGCTCTTCGCGGGTGGAAATGTAGATGTTTTTCACCTGAGTATAGGCGGCGAGCATCATTTTATGGGTTTCGCGGCCAATGCCCGAAGTTTTGTAGCCGCCGAACGGTGCGCCTGCGGGCAGGCGGTTGTAGCAGTTCACCCAGACACGACCGGTTTCCAGTGCGTTGGAGACGCGCAGGCAGCGGTTGATGTCTTTGCTCCAAACTGCGCCGCCCAAGCCGTATTCGCTGTCGTTCGCCATTTTGATGACTTCTTCTTCGGTTTTGAATTTAATCACGGTAGCAACCGGGCCGAAGATTTCTTCTTGGGCGACGCGGGCGCTGTTGCTGCCGGCTTCAATCAAGGTCGGCTCGACAAATTCGCCTTTGCCCAACTCACCTTCGATTTTCTTACCGCCGGTAATGATGCGGCAGCCTTCTTGTTCGCCGATTTTGACGTATTTCAAAATGGTTTCAAGCTGACCGGCATTGACTTGCGAACCCATTTGGGTGTCGTCTTCCCAAGGCAGACCGACTTTGATTTTTTTGAACTCTTCCGCCAAAGCGTTGACGAATTTGTCATAAATGCCTTCTTGTACGAAGATACGCGAGCCGGCACAGCACACTTGACCTTGGTTGAACAAAATACCTTTTTGCGCGCCTTCGAGGGCTTTGTCGAACGGCATGTCGTCAAAGAAGATGTTGGCAGATTTGCCGCCCAGTTCCAAGGTAGCGGGAATCAGCATTTCGGCGGCGGCGATGCCGATGTGGCGACCGATTTCGGTCGAGCCGGTAAAGGCAAGTTTATTAAAGCCTTTGTGGTGCAACATGTATTCACCGGATTTAGAACCGCGACCAGTGATGATGTTCAACACGCCTTTAGGCAGCAAGTGGTTGATTTTTTGTGCGAACGACAACAGACTCAACGAAGTGCTGGAAGACGGGTGGATAACGATGGTACAGCCTGCGGCGAGTGCGGGCGCGATTTTCCAAGCCGCCATCAGGAAGGGGAAGTTCCACGGGATAATTTGACCGACTACGCCGATAGGTTCGCGCAGAACGATAGACAGGTCTTCGGAGTCAAGCTGGGTGGCAGTGCCTTCTTCGCCGCGGATCACGCTGGCGAAATAACGGAAATGGTCGGAAGCCAGCGGGATGTCGGCGGCGCGGGTTTCGCGGATGGGTTTGCCGTTGTCCAGCGTTTCCTGCAGGGCAAACAATTCCAAGTTTTCGTCAATCACATCGGCGATTTTGTTGAGTATGGCGGCGCGTTCGGTGGTGGTGGTTTTGCGCCATGTTTTGAACGCTTCTTGCGCGGCGGCAACTGCGGCATCAACATCGGCATCGGATGCATCGGTAAATTTAGCTAACAATTCCCCGTTGGCGGGATTGTAGGAATCCAAAAGCGCACCGGGTTTCGTCCATTCGCCATTAATCAGCAAACCGTATTCTTTGTCAAACACATTTAAGTTTTTAGCCATGATGGTCTCCAAAAGTTTTAACAAATAACAGCAGTACATCAGCATAATGACAGCCTGCCAAGGGTGTCGCTTCCCAGCATATGACTTTTTACCGACTTTATGCAAGGGGTTAAGCTGCATGTGGAATGTAAAAGATTTTTACATATGAAAATTATTCATGTTTAAATGTTAATTTTAGTATTTTCTTCATGCAATGAGTTTTTTTTGATTGTGTTCCTGGTGGTTTAAATCGGCAATAAATCGATATAATGTAACATTTTTAATTCTTTCAAACGGTTGTAAGTTTTTAATAGCTTGACCTTGCCGTTGCGGTTTATTCATACTTAAACACGAATCCGACCAACCGATAGGAGCATTGTCATGAAAATGAAAGCAGCAGTGGTAACGCAAAACAGCGACGGCAACGTTGAAATCGTGGAGCGGGAAATCCGTCCGCTGGAACACGGCGAAGCCTTGGTGGAAGTGGAATTTTGCGGCGTGTGCCATACCGACCTGCATGTTGCGGCAGGCGATTACGGCAAAAAGCCGGGCCGCGTGCTGGGGCATGAAGGCATAGGTTTGGTAAAAGAAGTCGCGCCCGATGTGAAGAATTTGAAAGTCGGCGACCGCGTCAGCATCGCCTGGCTGTTCCAAAGTTGCGGTTCGTGCGAATACTGCAATACCGGCCGCGAAACTTTGTGCCGCTCGGTGTTGAATGCGGGTTATACGGCAGACGGCGGCATGGCGACGCACTGTATCGTCGATGCGGACTACGCCGTCAAAGTGCCGGACGGCCTCGACCCCGCACAGGCTTCCAGCATCACCTGCGCCGGTGTAACGACTTATAAAGGCGTGAAGGTTTCCGGCGTTCGCCCGGGTCAATGGATTGCGGTTTACGGCGCGGGCGGCTTGGGCAACTTGGGTGTCCAATACGCGAAAAAAGTATTCGGCGCACACGTTGTCGCCATCGACATCAACGATGACAAACTGGCATTTGCCAAAGAATGCGGCGCAGACTTTACGGTCAATGCCGCCAAGGAAGACGCCGCCAAGGTGATTCAGGAAAAAACCGGCGGCGCACATGCGGCTATTGTAACCGCCGTTTCCGCCGCCGCGTTCAATTCCGCCGTGGACTGCGTCCGCGCGGGCGGACGCGTCGTCGCCATCGGCCTACCGCCCGAGTCTATGGATTTGTCTATCCCGCGTTTGGTCTTGGACGGTATCGAAGTGGTCGGCTCGCTGGTCGGCACGCGCCAAGACTTGGAAGAAGCCTTCCAATTCGGCGCGGAAGGGCTGGTTGTGCCTAAGGTGCAACTGCGCGCTTTGGAAGAAGCACCGGATATTTTCCAAGAAATGCGCGACGGCAAGATTACCGGCCGTATGGTCATCGATATGAAGAAAAGCTGCGGTTGTGCCCATTGATTCGATGTTAGCTTAAGGAAGGCCGTCTGAAACCTGAAATCGGGTTTTCAGACGGCCTTTATTTTGTCTAATACATATATGGGTAACGCATTCTGACTGCCAACCTTTCCGGACATAATTATCTGCGTCGGCATACGGTAATACTCCCCCAGTTTGGTTGAAACCGCCTCATTCGGTGCAAGCAAAGATGATTGAAGTACAAAGAGATAAGATACGCGGTGTGGCAGAGACTGATGCTAGGAAACAGTTTAAAGGCGGTACAAACGGCTTTTCTTCCCCCTGCCAACGGGTTTACACTGTGTTTTTAGCCAAAAAGCAAGGAAACCGCCATGCCAAACAGTAAAAAAATCAAAATCGGCATCATTGGGGCGACGGGTTACACCGGAGTGGAACTGTTGCGCCTGCTGTCCGCCCATCCGTATGCCGAAGTGTGCGCCGTTACCAGCCGCAGCGAAGCGGGGGTGAAACTGGCCGACTATTTCCCCAGCCTACGCGGCATTTACGATTTGGTGTTTGAGAAGCCGGAAGATGCAAAGCTGGAACAGTGCGATTTGGTGTTTTTCGCCACCCCGAACGGCATTGCCATGAAAGAAGCCCCTGCATTATTGGAGCGGGGCGTGCGCGTGGTGGATTTGTCGGCTGACTTCCGTTTGAAAGACATTGCCGTTTGGGAAAAATGGTATGGCATGAAACACGAAAGTCCCGACTGGGTTTCTCGTGCTGTGTACGGGCTGACCGAATTGAACCGGGAGGCCGTTGCCGCCGCTCAGCTTGTAGCCAACCCCGGCTGTTATCCAACCTGCGTATCGCTGGCTTTGCTGCCGCTGTTGCAGGCGGGTGCGTTGCGTGAGGGGCTTCCGCTGATTGCCGACTGCAAATCGGGTGTATCCGGAGCGGGGCGCAAGGCAGCCGTCGGCACGCTGTTGTGCGAGGCGGGCGATAATTTCAAAGCCTACGGCGTTTCCGGCCACCGCCATCTGCCCGAAATCCGCCAAACCATTTCCGGTTTGCAACACGGCGTGGCGGAGGGATTGGTATTTGTGCCGCATCTCACGCCGATGATACGCGGGATGCACGCCACCATTTATGTTCACTTGAAAGACGGCGTATCGCCGCAGGAATTGCTGGAAACGGCCTACCGCGACAGTTTCGCGGTCGATGTGATGCCTGCGGGCAGCACGCCCGAAACCCGCAGCGTGCGCGGTGTGAACGTCTGCCGCATTGGCGTGCAACGCGCGCCGGACAGCGATTTGTGGATACTGTTGAGCGTGCAGGATAACTTGGTCAAAGGTGCGGCGGGCCAGGCGGTGCAGAATATGAACGTGATGTTCGGCTGGGATGAAAACGCAGGGCTGGGTGGCGCGGCTTTATTACCATGATTGCAAAAATATAGGGAGGCCGTCTGAAAGGCAGAAATCGGTTTTCAGACGGCCTGCCTTATTCAGTCAGCCAGCCATTTTCCGCAGCAATGTTTGAACTCTTTGCCCGAACCGCAAATGCAGGCCGATTTCATGGACGGCAGAGGCACGGTAGGGTCGATGAAATACCAACGGCCGTTTGCCAGAACGAAGGCCGACCGTTCGTGGTGCGTTTCCCGCTTACCGCCTGCGCCCGCGAAATAGGCGGCGAACTCCACCACTGCATGATGTTTCCCTGCATTTGGTTCATGGCGCAACACATCCAAACTCAGCCATTCGGTTTGTGCCGCCCATTGCGCCAAGGCTTCCGCGTCCAGCAGCGGCTGTTGCGCGGGGACAGTGGTGTGGATGATGTAGCCGATGTTTTGCAAAACGAAGGCCGCATAACGCGACCGCATCAGTTTTTCCGCATCGGCAGCGGGCATACCTTGATGCAGCGGGCGGCAGCAATCGGCATAGGTTAGACCTGATTGGCAGGGGCAGGGTTGGGCGGACATTTTTCAGACGGCCTTCAAACGTAAAGCGGCCAGTCTAACAGCCGACGGCTTTTCTTGCTATCATTGCGCCCGATTATCCTTGGAGCAAACGAATGGACATTTTGTTTATCGCCGACCCCCTGGCCGGTTTCAAAACCTATAAAGACACCACCTACGCCATGATGCGCGAGGCCGCAAGGCGCGGGCACCGCCTGTTTCACACCCTGTCGGCCGAATTGTCGGTGCAAAATGGCATCGTGTATGCGGCGGCGGCACCGTTTGAATTTCTCGGTGCGAAAGACGACCACGACCACGCATGGTTTGAGGCGGGCAGTCCCGTTCAGACGGCCTTGACCGAATTCGGCGCGGTCATCATGCGTACCGATCCGCCGTTCGACATGCAGTACCTCTACGCCACCCAACTGCTCACCTTGGTCGAAAGCCAAGGTGCGAAAGTCTTCAACAGCGGGCAGGCCATGCGCGACTTCAACGAAAAACTCGCCATCCTGAATTTCCCCCAATTCATCTCCCCCACCACCGTGACCACCCGCGCCGCAGACGTGCGCGCCTTTTTGGCCGAATACGGCGACATCATCGTCAAACCGTTGGACGGCATGGGCGGCATGGGCATCTTCCGCCTGACTGAAAAAGACCCCAACATCGGCAGCATACTCGAAACCCTGATGCGCTTGGATACCCGCACCATCATGGCGCAACGTTACATCCCCGACATCGTCAAAGGCGATAAGCGTGTGCTGGTTATCGGCGGCGAAGCCGTGCCCTATGCCTTGGCGCGCATCCCGCAAAACGGCGAAACACGCGGCAACTTGGCGGCCGGCGGGCGCGGCGTGGCGCAAGAGTTGTCCGCACGCGACCGCGAAATCGCCGAAACGCTTGCCCCCGAACTGAAACGGCGCGGCATACTGCTGGCGGGACTCGACATCATCGGCGAGTGCCTGACCGAAGTAAACGTCACCAGCCCGACCGGTTTTCAGGAAATCAGCAAACAAAAAGGCTGGGATGTGGCCGCCCGCTTTATCGATGCCGTAGAACAGGCCGTCTGAACGCACACGAGACGCGGGCCGTTTTCAGACGGCCCGCATCAGGAAAACCATCATGCAAACCCCCAAAGATCCCAATAGCTACGCCGCACAAATTAAAGGAAAAAGCGGTTTGCGCCGCATCATCAACGCCTGCGGCTATACGCGCGACGGTTTCAAAGCCGCTTGTGAAGAACAAGGCTTCCGCCAATTGCTGTGGCTTAATATTCCGTTGATTGTATTGGCCTTTATCCTACCCTTCGGGCTGGCTACCCGGATGATATTGATTGCGTCATCCTTTCTGTCGCTCATCGTCGAACTCTTCAATACAGGCGTAGAAGCCGCCGTGGACCACACATCGCTGGAAAAACACCCGCTGGCCAAGCGGGCGAAAGATGTTTGCTCCGCCGCGCAGGGCTTGGCTTTGCTGTTGCTTGCCCTGCTGTGGCTGCTTGCCCTGTGGAGAGAATACGATATTAACGTTTTTTGAGGCTGGTCAAAGTTTTTTGTTTTATGCTATTGTATAATGGTGATGTATTCCCATCGGCCTGCACAACCTGTGTGAGGAAACAGAACGGGTGGCAGGTAACTTTAACCATGTTGTGAAAGGAAAGCATTATGAAGAAAGTATTTGCACTCGTAGCCGCTGTTGCCGCATGTCAAGCCGCGTTTGCTGCAGGCGTGGAGGCACAGAGCCCATGGGCGCGCGAAACCGTTAGCGGTATGAAAAACGGCGGCGTGTTTATGGAACTGAAAAACGATACCGCCAAAGACATCGTATTGGTCGGCGGTTCCAGCCCTGCAGCGAAAAGTGTTGAAATCCACGAGCACGTTCATGCCGAAATTAAAGACCCGAAAACCGGTCAAAAAGCCATGGGCATGAAAATGCAGGCTGTTCCTGGTGGTTTGAAAGTAGCTAAAGGCGAAAGCGTTACCCTGAAACCGGGCAGCTACCATGTGATGCTGATGGGCTTGAAACAGCCGTTGAAACCGGGTGCGAAATTCCCTGTAACCTTAAAATTCAAAGGTGCGCCGGATCAGACCGTACAGGTTGAAGTTCGTGCCAATGCCGGCAGCCCGGGTGCACACTCCGATATGGATCACGGCCATGGCCATGGCGGTCACGGTCATTAAACCAGCCATTAGCGGTTCATAACTGGTTAGGAGGCCGTCTGAAAGTTTTTCAGACGGCCTTTTCGATTCTCTGCGGCATACTTGGTTCAGATGCGTTTGCCGAAGGATGGGTATTTGGTGTGTGCAAGCCGACGGGGGATAAAATTGCTCCTGTTGCCAGGCCGTACCGCTCAATGCCGAACTTGCCCGCCATCTAAAAGCCATGTAGTATCCCGCCTTTGATTTTTCAGCTTTAAAGTCGAACAGGGAACAAAATGATTAGTGATATTCAGAAAACCGCCGAAAGCAAAATGCTGCGTTCGTTGGAAGTATTGAAGGAAAATTTGGCCAAAGTACGCACAGGCCGCGCCCATACCGGTTTATTGGATCAGGTTGAAGTGGAATATTGGGGCAGCATGGTTCCCGTCAGCCAGGTAGGCAGCGTAACCCTGCTGGACGCGCGTACCATCGGTGTCAAACCTTTTGAAAGCAATATGGCGGGCAAAATCGAAAAAGCCATCCGCGATTCCAATCTCGGCTTGAACCCTGCTTCGGTCGGCGATTTGATCCGCGTGCCCATGCCCATGCTGACGGAAGAACGTCGCAAAGACTTGATTAAAGTTGTGCGCGGTGAGGCGGAAGAAGGCCGCGTGTCCATCCGCAACGTACGCCGTGATGCGAACGACCACATCAAGCGTCTGCTGAAAGACAAAGAAGTTTCCGAAGACGAAGCGCGCCGAGGCGAAGAAGCGGTACAGAAGCTGACAGACAAAAATATTGCCGAAGTCGATAAAATCCTCGCAGCCAAAGAAGAAGACCTGATGGCGGTATAAAAGAGGCCGTCTGAAAAACAATCGGTCATCGGCAGGCAGCCGTCAAAAAAGGATATTTTGTGAAAACCAGCACTCAAGCCATTCCGGAGCACCACCGGATTCCGCGCCATATTGCCGTCATTATGGACGGTAACGGCCGTTGGGCGAAAAAACGTTTTATGCCGCGCGTGATGGGGCATAAAAAAGGTTTGGATGCATTGGAAAACCTCTGTGCGGAATGTTCCGCTGCAGGGGTCGAATATCTGACCGTGTTTGCTTTCTCGACTGAAAATTGGCGGCGTCCGTCAGACGAGGTCGGCTTTCTAATGGGACTGTTTTTGCAGGCATTGCAAAAACAGGTTAAACGGATGTACGAACACAATATGCGCCTGAAAGTGATTGGCGACCGCAGCCGTTTTAACGCAGAAATCGTTGCAGGCATAGAAGCGGCGGAAAGCCTGACCGCCGGAAACAGCGGTTTGACGCTGACCATCGCCGCCGATTACGGCGGCCGTTGGGATATCTTGCAGGCGGTCAATAAGCTGTTGGCGGCCGGAAAGAAAGAAATAACCGAAAGCGATTTGAATGCCGGCTTGATGCTGGGAAATGTGCCCGAGCCGGATTTGTTTATCCGCACCGGCGGCGAGATGCGTATCAGCAATTTCCTCCTTTGGCAGATGGCGTATGCCGAACTGTATTTCACGGATACCCTGTGGCCCGATTTCGATTCACAGGCTTTTCAGACGGCGATTGCCTCATTCCAACAACGCGAACGCCGTTTCGGCCGTACTTCCGAACAACTGCCGCAGGAACAGCAAAGGAATTAAGCCATGTTGAAACAGCGCGTCATTACCGCTTTGATTCTGTTGCCCATTATGCTGGGTATGCTGTTTTGGGCTTCAGACGGCCTGTGGGCCGCGTTTTCCGGCCTGATAGCCGTTCTCGCATTGTGGGAATACAGCCGGATGTGCGGTATCGGCGATAAAGAGCGAATGCCGTATTTGGCGGGTTCCGCTTTGTTTATGTTGCTTGCCGCTTGCGGCGGCTGGGCTTTGCCGCCAATCGGTTGGTGTCTGGTGTTGGCCTTTTGGTTGGTTGTCATGCCCTTGTGGTTGAAGTGCAAATGGCGGCTGGGCGGCGGCTGGCAGGCGTATGCCGTCGGTTGGATGCTGATGCTGCCGTTTTGGTTTGCGCTGGTGTCGTTAAGGCCGTTTGAAGAAGATGCATTGTCTTTATTGGCCGTGATGGGTTTGGTATGGATAGCCGATATCGGAGCATATTTCTGCGGCAAGGCGTTTGGTAAAAACAAATTGGCTCCCGCCATCAGTCCGGGTAAAAGCTGGGAAGGTGCATTTGGCGGGGTGCTGTGCGTATTGATTTATCTGAGCATTGTCCGTGAAGCCGGCTGGCTGGGTTTTGATTTGCCGTGGCTTCCGACCATGTTGGCCGGTGTTGTGCTGGCGGCGGTCAGCGTTTGTGGCGATTTGCTGGAAAGCTGGTTGAAGCGGGTTGCCGGAGTTAAGGACAGCAGCAATCTGTTGCCGGGGCATGGTGGTGTATTCGACCGTGTGGACAGTATGATTGCCGTATTGAGTGTTTATGCGGCGATTGTTTCTATCGCATCTTGATTGGAGTGTAGGGTATGGCGGACAAAAACGGAACTTCATCGTTGTCGGTTTTGGGTGTGCTTTTGGCAGTCGGACTGATGGCGGCCGCATTTATTCTCGGTGTGCAGTTCAAAAACTTCCGTCAGCCCGGAACAATTACCGTCAAAGGCTTGGCTGAAAAGAATTTCCAGTCGGACAGCGCTACTTGGCGTACCGGTGTGTCATTGCACGGCAATACTTATCAGGTCGTGTTGGACAGTTTGGAAGAAGAGCGTGAGAGGCTGGTGCGTTTTTTGCGCAAGCAAGGCTTTGATGATGCTGAAATCCGTAGCGGGCTGCCGTCGGTAGAGCGGGCGTACGAAGATGTGAAAAACGATCAGGGCGAAATAATAGAGCGCAGGCCGAATGGTTACGACGGCAGTTTGTCGGTTACCGTCAATACTAAAAAGTTAGATAAAATTAAAACCGCGGAGCAGGCTATCCGCAATTTGCGTGCGAAAAACGATTTTATCGAATTTAGCGAGCCGCAGTATCTGTTGGGCAATTTGGAAACCATTAAGCGCGATTTGATTACTCAGGCTACGGAAGACGCTCAAAAACGGGCGGTCGAATTCGCCAAAACGGGCGGAGGCAAAGTCGGTGCCATGCGTTCCGCATCGCAAGGGTCGTTCAATATTTATTCCGATAACGGTCCGGGTGAAGATGAAGATTACGGCGGCACTTACGATAAATCGACTATTGGGAAACAAGTGCGTTTGGTCGTAACCATAGAGTACGCTATCGAATAAGCCGGTTGTTTTGCTTGGAGCGTCCGCCTACATTTTCAGACGGCCTTCAATAAACAAAGAACCGCATAAATATAATATCTTTGAGTAATGAGTATACAAGTTCTTACTGTTTTGGGTAGTACCGGCAGCATCGGGGTGAATACCTTGGATGTGGTTGCCCGCCATCCCGATCGGTTTCGCATATTTGCCCTGGCCGGCCATAAACAGACGGCCAAATTAGCCCGACAGTGCATACAGTTTCGGCCGGATTTTGCTGTGGTGGCCGATGAATTTGCGGCAGCGGATTTGAAAGCGATTCTGACGGCAGAAGGATGTCCGACAGAGGTTTTGTACGGCCGGCAGGCTTTGATTGATGTGGTATCTGCCGGCGAAGTGGATGGCGTGATGTGCGCCATTGTCGGTGCGGCAGGCTTGCCGTCGGCTTTGGCGGCCGCGCAAAAAGGCAAAACCATTTATTTGGCCAACAAAGAAACTTTGGTGGTGGCCGGCGAATTATTCATGGAAACCGCCCGTGCCAACGGAGCAAGGGTTTTGCCGGTAGACAGCGAACATAATGCCGTTTTCCAGGTTTTGCCGCGAGATTATGAAGCGGGGTTGGATGCACACGGTATCGATTCCATCATATTGACGGCTTCGGGCGGTCCGTTTTTAGACAAAGATTTGACCGAGTTTGACTCTATTACGCCCGAACAGGCGGTTAAACATCCCAATTGGAGCATGGGGCAGAAAATTTCGGTGGATTCGGCCACTATGATGAATAAGGGCTTGGAGCTGATTGAAGCACATTGGTTGTTTGCCTGCCCGCCTGACAAATTGGAAGTCGTTATTCATCCGCAATCGGTTGTGCATAGTATGGTTCGTTATCGGGACGGTTCGGTATTGGCTCAAATGGGCAATCCCGATATGCGTACGCCGATTGCCTACTGTTTGGGGTTGCCGGAGCGGATTTCATCAGGTGTGGCACCGCTGGATTTCGAAACATTGTCCGCCCTGACTTTCAGACGGCCTGATTTACGCCGCTTTCCTTGCTTGAGTTTGGCTTATGAAGCCATGAATGCTGGAGGTATGGCACCGTGCGTATTGAATGCGGCCAATGAAACCGCAGTTGAGGCTTTTTTAAACAAGGAAATCCGCTTTACCGATATTGCTCCGGTCATCGCCCACTGTTTGGAGCAAAAGTTTTCAGACGGCTTGAATAACCTCGAAAGCTTACTGGCCCAAGACGGGTACGCGCGCAAACAGGCGCGGGACTATATTAACGGTTTGGCGAAATAATGATTTTGACGATTTTGGCGTTTATTGCCGCTATTTTATTGCTGGTCAGCCTGCATGAATTAGGACATTTGTTGGTGGCGCGGTGGTGCGGCATCAAGGTGTTGCGTTTTTCGGTAGGTTTCGGCAAACCTTTCTTTAACAAGCGTTGGCGGAATATTGAGTGGTGCCTCGCCCCGATTCCTTTGGGCGGATACGTCAAAATGGTGGATACCCGCGAAGGGGAGGTGGCGGAAGCAGATTTGCCATATGCCTTCGATAAGCAGCATCCTGCCAAAAAAATTGCCGTTGTCGCAGCCGGACCGCTGACCAATTTAGCATTGGCATTTTTGCTATACGGCCTGAGCTTTTCTTTCGGTATTACGGAGTTAAAACCGTATGTCGGTACTGTGGAGCCTTACAGCATCGCAGCAAAGGCAGGTTTCCGTGCAGGGGATAAAATCAACAGTGTCAACGGTGTGCCGGTGAAGAGTTGGTCTGATGCGCAGACAGGCATAGTTTTAGATTTGGAGGCCGGGAAAGTCGAAGTGGCAGTGACGGACGCACAAGGCGTGCAGGCTGTTCGAACTATTGACATCGCAGGCACCGACGAAGCTGCCGATGTGCCGAAAAAGCATGGCTATATCGGACTGATGGCTCATCGCCTCACCCTTTCCATATCTCAGGTCGTTCCGGAAAGTGCCGCCGAGGAGGCAGGATTAAATGCAGGGGACGTCTTGTTGTCTGTCGATGGGAAACCATTGGCGGATTGGCAGGAATGGGTAGATTTGGTACAGAAAAGTGCAGGTCAAAAGTTGCAGCTTGAATATAAGCGGGACAACAAAGTAATGACTGCCTATATCCGGCCAAGGGCAGAGCGGCATAACGGTATGCTTGTCGGAAAAGTCGGGCTGTATCCCGGCGAAGATAAAGAGTGGAGCAGGATGATACGTTTCCAGTATTATCCGACTGTCGCCGAGGCCTTTAAGATGGGCTGGGATAAAATGACAGGCTACACAACGCTGACATTGAAATTTTTCGGTCGTTTGCTGAGCGGTCAGGCTTCATTGCAACATGTATCCGGACCACTGACTATTGCAGATGTGGCAGGCAAATCCGCCGCACTCGGTTGGCAGCCTTATGTTGAATTTCTGGCTTTGGTAAGCGTCAGTTTGGGTGTGATGAATTTATTGCCGATACCGGTATTGGACGGCGGACACCTGATGTATTACAGCATCGAATGGCTGAGGGGTAAGCCGTTGGGCAGCAATATGCAGATGATTGGCTTGCGTATCGGACTGGCATTGATGCTGGCGATGATGATTTTGGCTTTTTTTAATGATATTACCCGTTTGTTTGGATAACGTATGAAACTGAAAAAACTAACCCTAACTTTAATGATGCTCGGCTTGTCGTCCTTGGCATCGGCTGATTTTACTATTCAGGACATCCGTGTGGAGGGTTTGCAACATACAGAACCGGCCACAGTATTTACTTATTTGCCCGTTAAAGTGGGCGATACCTTCCATGATGGGCAAGGTGAAGAGATTATCGGCAATCTGTATGCAACAGGGTTGTTTGACGACGTGCGTGTCGAAAGTATGGGCAACCAGTTATTGCTGACTGTAGTCGAACGGCCGATTATCAGCAGTTTTGAAGTCAGCGGCGGCAAATTGATTCAGAATGATGCCATTAAGAAAAATCTTACCGCATTTGGTTTGGGGCAGTCTCAGCCTTTTAATCAAGGCCGTCTGAACGAAGCGGTTGCCGGATTGAAAGAAGAGTATCAAAAGCAGGGTAAATATTCGGTACAGATTACGCCCTCTGTTACCCGTTTGGCGCGTAACCGCGTTGCTGTCGAATTAAAAATCGACGAAGGCAAAACGACGACTATCAGTGATATCGAATTCGAAGGCAACCAGCATTATTCGGATAGCAAACTGCGCAAACAGATGTCTTTGAGCGAAGGTGGTGCATTTACTTGGCTGACAAAGTCTAACCGGTTTAATCCTGATAAATTTTCGCAGGACTTGGAGCGTATCCGCGATTTCTATCAAAACAACGGTTATTTTGATTTCCAAATCGTTGATACCGAAGTCAAGATGTCTGAAGATCAGAAACATCAAACCATGAAGATAACGGTATCCGAAGGTCAGCGTTACCGTTGGGGCAAGGTAAGCATCGAAGGCGATACCAAGGAAGTACCGAAAGAAGAGCTTTACAGCCATCTGAAAATGAAAGAAGGAAAGTGGTACGACCGCGCCCAAATGTTGGAGAGCTTGGAGAAAATCCAAAAGAGCATGGGAACCGCAGGTTACGCGTTCAGCGAAATGAATGTTCAACCGCAACCCAATACGCAAACGGGTGTTGTAGATTTTGTATTGCACATCGAACCTAATCGCAAAGTCTACGTGAATAAAATCAATATTTCGGGAAACAACAAAACCCGGGACGAGGTCGTACGCCGCGAATTGCGTCAAATGGAGGCCGCACCTTACGATATGTCGAAATTACAGCGTTCCAAAGAGCGTGTAGAGCTGCTGGGATATTTTGACGATGTCAAATTTGAAGCGCGCCCGGTTGCGGGGATGCCCGACCAAGTTGATATCGACATGAGTGTGAACGAGCGTGCGACCGGTTCTTTGGATTTGAGTGCGGGCTGGGTTCAGGATACCGGCTTGGTTATGGCATTCGGCGTGGCTCAGGATAACTTGTTCGGTACCGGAAAATCGATTTCGGCGCGCGTGTCCAGAAGCAGGACGACGAATAACGCCTCATTGTCGTTTACCGATCCGTATTTCACTCCTGAAGGTGTCAGCATGGGCTACGATTTATATGGGAAAACTTACGACCCCCGTAAATCTTCATCCAGCGCCAGCAACGCCCAATATAAAACTTCTACCGTAGGCGGCGGTATCCGTATGGGTGTGCCGGTTACAGAATACGACCGTGTCAATTTCGGCTTAGGTGCCGAGCATATGCAGGTTCAAACCTTTACCGGTGCGCCGAAACGTTATCGCGACTTTATCAGCCAATACGGCAATAGCAATACCGGTATCGGAAAATATAAAGGTTGGACGCTCAAAGGCACTGTCGGTTGGGGCCGAAACAAAACAGATAATGCATTGTGGCCGACACGCGGTTATTTAACAGATGTCAATCTGGAAGCCGGTCTGCCCGGGGGCGATTTGCAATATTACAGCCTGACGCATAACCAAAAATGGTTCTTCCCGTTAAGTAAAAACTTTACATTGATGCTTGGCGGTTCAGTAGGGGCGGCCGATGGTTATGGTAAGAACAAAGAACTGCCGTTCTTCCAAAACTTCTATGGCGGCGGCTTGGGTTCCGTGCGTGGTTATGAAAGCGGTACGCTCGGCCCGAAAGTTTATGACAATAACGGCGATAAAATCAGCTATGGCGGCAACAAAATGCTTTCCGGCACGGCAGAACTCCTATTCCCGTTCCCAGGAATTAAGGACAGCCGCAGCGTCCGTCTGAGCCTGTTTGCCGATGCCGGCAGTGTATGGGATGGAAAAACTTACACGGACGACAGCAGTGATTTGTATAACGGCTCAACGATACAAAACGTATACGGTGTAGGCAATCGCCATAAATCCAGCTTCAAGGAAGAGTTGCGCTACTCCGCCGGTGCGGCCGTAACATGGATGTCCCCCTTAGGGCCGATGAAATTCAGTTATGCCTATCCGATGAAGAAAAAGGCAAGCGACGAGGTTCAGCGTTTCCAATTCCAGTTGGGTACGACGTTCTAACAGCTTAAATTTGGGAACGGTATGATTCAAAAATCTCAAATCCAAAAATGGGTGGCGGCATTTGCCGCTGCAGCCTGCCTTGCTGTTCCTGCAGGTGCGGAAACCGTCCGCAAACTCGGTTTTGTCAATGTGGACCGTATTCATCGCGAATCGGTTCAGGCGCAAAATATCCAAAATAAATTGGATACCGAGTTTGCACCGCGTCAGCGGCAGCTGGAAAAACTTCAAAACGAAATCGAAGTTTCAGCGCAAAAAGCCGAGAAATTGAAGGCTGGAAAAGCACGTGCGGCCGCTATGGCCGAATTGGAACGGCAAAGGCGCGAGGTTCGCGGCAGTCAAGCGCAATTGGCCGAAGAGTATGATCTGAGGCGCAACGAGGAATTCGCCGCATTGCAGAATAATGCCAACCGCGTGATTTTAGAGCTGGCAAAAAAAGAAGGTTATGATCTGATTGTTCATGACGTGATCTTCATTGATGCCAGATTCGATATTACCGACAAGGTGATCCGCGAAATGAACCGTTAGTTCTTGATTGGGTTTTCAGACGGCCTTTTCGTCAGGCCGTCTGAATAATTTGGAAAATTGGATATCTTCATCCGAATCACATGACAGTCAAACAATATACCTTATCCCAAATCACCGCCGAACTCGGCGGCGAAGTGCGCGGCGAAGACATCAGCGTTTGCGCCGTGCGGCCTTTGGCTCAGGCCGGTGTGGAACACATCAGCTTTCTGGCCAATCCGAAATACAAACACGAAGTACACGACAGCAAAGCGGGCGCAGTCATCGTATCCGACAAAGCCGCCGGAGAATTTACCGGCCGCAGCCTGATTGTCGCCGCCGACCCGTACCTCTATTTTGCCAAAGTCGCCCGCCTGTTCTCACCGGTTGTCAAAGCGCGCGGCGGCATCCATCCGACCGCCGTTGTCGAACCGAGTGCCACCGTGCCCGACAGCTGCGAAATTGGCGCGAATGCCTACATCGGCGCCAATACCGTATTGGGCGAAGGCTGCCGCATCTTGGCGAATGCCGTCGTCCAGCATGATTGCAAATTGGGCAACGAAGTCGTTTTGCACCCTAATGCTGTGGTTTATTACGGCTGCACGCTCGGCAACCGCGTCGAAATCCACAGCGGCGCGGTCATCGGCGCGGACGGTTTCGGCCTTGCCTTTGCAGGCGACTCGTGGTTCAAAATCCCGCAAACCGGCGCGGTAACGCTGGGCGACGACGTGGAAATCGGCTCGAACAGCAACATCGACCGCGGCGCCATGAGCGACACCACCGTCGGCAACGGCACCAAAATCGACAACCAAGTCCAAATCGGCCACAACTGCAAAATCGGGTTCCATACCGTCATCGCCGCCAAAACAGGCATTTCCGGCAGCGTTACCGTCGGCAATTACTGCATCATCGGCGGCGGAGTCGGCACGGTCGGCCACATTGAAATCGCCGACAAAACCACCATCGGCGGCGGCACGTCCGTCACCCACAGCATTACCGAAAGCGGGCAGCACGTCGCCGGCATTTTCCCGATGTCGTCTTACAAAGAGTGGGCGCGCAATGCCGTCCACATACACCGCCTGAACGAAACCGGCAAACGCATCAAACAGCTCGAACAGGAATTGGCCGAGTTGAAAAACGATAAATAGGCCGTCTGAAACCTTACAACCGAAACATGCCGTCTGAAAAATATGCGGGCGGCGCCAACCTATCAAGGAATAACCGAATGGAAATCAAACTACCGATTGAAGCACGCGAAATACAGGAAATCCTGCCGCACCGCTTCCCCTTTTTACTGCTGGACCGCGTCATCGCCGCCGAACCGGGCAAATCACTGACCGCCATCAAAAACGTAACCTTCAACGAACAGTTTTTCCAAGGCCACTTTCCCGAATCACCTGTTATGCCGGGCGTATTGATTGTGGAAGCGATGGCGCAGGCCTGCGGCGTATTGGCCGTATTGTCCCAAGGCAGCACCAAGCGTCGTGAAAACGAAATCACCCTGTTTGCCGGCTTGGACAACGTGCGCTTCAAACGCCAGGTCATCCCCGGCGACCGCCTGCAGTTTGAAGTCGAACTGCTGGCGCACAAACGCGGTATCGGCAAATTCAACGCCGTTGCCAAAGTGGACGGCGAATTGGCTTGCGAAGCCACCATTATGTGTGCGCAGCGTATTGTCGAGAAAGACTGATTTTCAGACGGCCTGCCGATAGAGGCCGTCTGAAAACCGAATGCGGGGCGTGCCGGCGGTTTGCCTGAAACGGTACAGCCCCCGGAGCGCCCCCAGACATGAAAGGAAACCCATGTCCCTCATCCACCCGACTGCCGTCATCGACCCCAAGGCCGAACTGGATTCCAGCGTCAAAGTCGGCGCGTACACCGTTATCGGCCCGAACGTGCGAATCGGTGCGAATACCGAAATCGGCCCGCACGCCGTGATTAACGGCCACACCACCATAGGCGAAAACAACCGTATTTTCCAATTTGCCAGTTTGGGCGAAATCCCGCAGGATAAAAAATATGCGGGAGAAGCCACGCGCCTGATTATCGGCAACGGCAACACCATCCGCGAGTTCACCACCTTCAACCTCGGCACGGTAACGGGCATAGGCGAAACCCGCATCGGCGACGACAACTGGATTATGGCCTACTGCCACCTTGCCCACGATTGCGTCATCGGCAACCACACTGTCTTTGCCAACAATGCTTCATTGGCCGGACACGTTACCATCGGCGATTATGTGATTCTCGGCGGCTACACGCTGGTGTTCCAGTTCTGCCGCATCGGCGACTACGCCATGACCGCCTTTGCCGCCGGCGTGCACAAAGACGTGCCGCCGTACTTTATGGCTGCGGGCTACCGCGCCGAACCGGCAGGCATCAACAGTGAAGGCATGCGCCGCAACGGTTTTACCGCCGAGCAAATTTCTGCCGTTAAAGATGTGTATAAAACCATTTATCACCGAGGAATCCCGTTTGAAGAGGCCAAAGCGGATATTTTGCAGCGTGCAGAAACCCAAGCCGAACTGGCAGTGTTTAAAAACTTCTTCGCCGAATCTACGCGCGGCATCATCCGCTAAAACATTTGATTGGAATGGAAGGCCGTCTGAAAAATCATTTTCAGACGGCCTTTTTATATTCAGCAAAGCGTGAAGGGCGTAAAATACAATTATGAAAACCATTCGCAAATAGTGGTAGTCAAACCGCCTTATCCGGAAAGGAGTTGCTTATGTTGAAAATCGAAGATGCCGTCAGCGAAACGTTGCTGATTACCCTCTACATGAGGCACCTCGCCTCAAACCTTCCCGATCCCATTATCCGTGACGAATCGGCAAGCCGTTTGGTGGCGGAAATAGACTATGATTTCTCCAAGTTCGACCATGCCGAGCGCAGCATAATCGGCACGGCGATTCGGGCTGATTATTTCGACAAACTGGCTGCCGATTTCATCCGCCGTCAGCCCAATCCCGTTATCGTCGTTATCGGCTGCGGTTTGGACGGCAGGCGCGGGCGGATCGGCCGGGCGGCGGACAACGTGCCGTTTTACCAACTCGACCTGCCCGAAGTTATCGCCATCCGCAGGAAACTGCTGCCGCCGCAGGCAGGGGAAACGCTGATTGAGGCATCCGCCTTCGATACGGGCTGGATGGAGAACGTAAGCGGCAGTCATCCCGACGCGCAGTTCTTTTTGATATTGGAGGGCGTGCTGACGTATTTCGACAATGAAACCGTCGGCGGCCTGTTTAAAAATCTGGCTCATTATTTCCATCATGGCGAAGCGGTGTTTGACGTATCCAGTTCGTGGATGGTGAAAAATTCGGGCAAACACGATGCCGTCAAACATACCCGCGCCCGTTTTGCCTTCGGCTGCGACGACGACCGCGAAATCGAGCGTTGGGCGGACAACCTGCACCTGATTTCGGCGAAGTATATGGCGACGGATTTTCCCGCTTGGAAACGGCTGGGGCTGTTTTACTGGATTATGCGGCTGGTTCCCGTGTTGCGAAATTCCTACCGCCTGCTGCATTACCGGATCGATTGAACAGCGGGCGTTGCAGGAATCCTGCCTCGGTAGCAAACCGGCAAACGGGCGGATTCGGCAAGCTTATTCAGCCCTCCTGCGGACAAATGTCGGGGAGGAATGGCCGCTTTCAGGACGGCATTTCCGGTTGTGCGGGTTTGTATGGAAACCGCTATCTGAGGTCGTCTGAAAAGTTATGCTAGAATCGACGCCTTTTCAGACGGCCTTATGGTATCCGCCCATGCTGCTCCACCCGAAACGACTGTTGGCCGAATTGGTCCGCATCCTTGAAGAAGACGGTTATATTTTTGCCGCTGACCCCGCCCAAATCACAGATTCCCTACGCGACAGCGACGACGGGCCGGAAGCGCGGCTTTTGCGCCGTGCGGCCTTAATCGACCGCAACGGCAGATTGGCTGATGCGCTGCAACGCAACCGAAACGGCGTGTTTTGGTTGTGGGTGGTCGCCGCCACCTTGTTGTTCACCTCCTCTTTTTCCGCCACCTTCGTCCTGATGGACGAGCAGGGGCTGAATTTTTTCCTGGTATTGGCGGGCGCGTTGGGCTTGAACAGCGCGATGCTGCTGCTGTGGCTGGCGGTGGTGGTTTTTCTGCGCCGGACAACCGTGCTGCCATTTTCCAGCCCCTCCACTTGGCTGCGCAGCAAAGACCCGGTCAATCAGGCCATACTGAGGCTTTATGGCTGCGAATGGACAAAACCCGCCGTCCGCTGGCGCATCGGTGCGGCGGCGCACAGTTTGTGGCTGTCCACGCTCGCCGGCGTGCTGGTATGCGTCCTGCTGTTGCTGCTGGTGCGCCAATATACGTTCAACTGGGAAAGTACGCTGCTGAATGCTGATGCACTGGTGAAAACCGTGGCCGCCTTGTCCTGGCTGCCTGAAAAAATGGGTTTTGCCGTGCCGGATGCGGGCGCGGTCGCCTCGGGCCGTCTGAACGGCAGTACGGCCGATGCCCGCGCTTGGGCGGGACTTTTAATCGGCAGCATTGTCTGCTACGGCATCTTGCCGCGCCTTGCCGCATGGTTGGCCTGCGTATGGCTGCTGCGCCGTGCCGAATCGGGCCTGCCGCTGGATGCGCCGTATTACCGCAAGATTATCGAAGGTTGGCAGAGAAGCATTGTCGATGCCGACGATTTTCAGGAAAACATTGCCGCAGTCGGCCGGAAATTTGTTTTGAACGGCGACCCGAAATGGGCGGTGATGCTGGAAACGGAATGGCAGGATTCGGATTGGTATCGGGGCGTGCTGGCGCAAGAATGGCAGGACAAGGGCTGTGCCGACAGCCGCGATGCCGTGGCCGCATTGACGGAAGCGTTGCGGCAAACGCCCGCACAGCTTTTAATCGGCGTGCGCGCCCATACCGTGCCCGACCGGGGCGTGCTGCGGCAGATTGCCGCTTTGGCCGAAGCGGCGCAGGGCGGCGCGGTGGTACAGCTGCTGCAAGATACGGCCGTTCATTCGGGCAACCTGCTGCCGCAATGGCATGACGCATTGGACAAGCGCGGCATTGCCTGGCTCAATCCGCCGCATATCGCGCAAACGGGCGGTTAGAAAGAGGAAGAGGCCGTCTGAAAGCCCGGTTCGGTAACCAAACCAAGCTTTCAGACGGCCTCTGTTTATTTCCAATCAATTTATTTTCAATCAGTCTGCCGCCACATCCACGGCTTCCGCCGCCAGCGCGTTTAAGGCAATCGGGGAGATTTCGACCAAAAAACCGCGTTTGCCGCCGTTGATGTAGATTTTGTCCAGCGCGGCAATCGAACGTTCCATATAGACGGGCAGGGTGGTTTTACAGCCGAAGGGGCTGGTGCCGCCGACCAGGTAGCCCGTCCATTTGTTTGCCTGCTGCGGATCGGCAGGTTCGATGTGCTTCATGCCGAGCAGGCGGCCGAGTTTACGGGTCGAAATCTGCTTGTCGCCGTGCATCAGCACGATTAGCCCTTTTTTCGCTTCGTTTTGCAGCACGATGGTTTTGACGACGACGTGCTCGTCCACATTCAGGCAGTGTGCTGAATGTGCCGTGCCACCGCGTTCCTCGTATGGGTAAAGGTGCGGGACGAACTCGATTTTATGCTGCCGCAGGAAGCGGACGGCGGGCGTAACGGGGTGGTCGGTTTTGCTCATGGCTGTTCGGCGGGAAAGAAAAACAGCGGCCATCTTACCACGGCGCAGGTAAAGGCGGCCGTTTTTTGCTTGCATAAATTTACATTGTGTGCTGAAATGCGCCGCTTGGTCAAATTGTAAACAATTCGGAGAATCTGCAAGATGGAGCAGGTTGAAAAATTCATCCATTGGTTAAACGACATCGTTTGGGGGCCGGTCATGCTGGTGCTGCTGGTCGGCACGGGCATCTGGCTGACGCTTATCCTGCGCGGCTTGCAGTTCGGCATGCTGTTTTATGCCTTGAAACAGGCTTTCCGCCCGCATCCTAAGAAGGACGACGGCAGCGACCACGAAGGCGACGTATCGCATTTCGGCGCGCTGATGACGGCCTTGTCGGCCACCATCGGCACGGGCAACATCGCCGGTGTGGCCACGGCCGTGGTAACTGGCGGGCCGGGCGCGGTATTCTGGATGTGGATTACCGCCATTTTCGGCATGGCCACCAAATACGGCGAAGGCGTGCTGGCAGTGAAATACCGCGTTACCAACAGTAAAGGCGAAATGTCCGGCGGGCCGATGTATTACATTGAAAACGGCTTGGGCAAAAAATGGAAATGGCTGGCCTTCCTGTTTGCCTTTTTTGGCGTGATGGCCTCATTCGGCATCGGCAGTACGGTGCAGGCCAATTCGGTGGCGCAGGCGGTGCACAGCAGCTTCGGCATCGATACTTGGATTACCGGCGTGGTGCTGACGCTGATTACCGCGTTCGTGGTGTTGGGCGGCATTCAAAGCATTGCCCGCGTCAGTTCGGTGGTGGTGCCGTTTATGGCCGTGCTGTATATAGTCGGCGGACTGGTGGTGATCGCCATGCATTTCGATTTGCTGTTGCCTGCGTTGAAAGTCATCATGCACGACGCCTTTAGCGGACAGGCCGTTGCCGGCGGCGTGGTCGGTACGGTCATCCGCTACGGCGTGGCACGCGGGGTCTTTTCCAACGAGGCCGGTATGGGTTCGGCGCCGATTGCCGCCGCCGCCGCGAAAACCGACCATCCCGTGCGTCAGGCCTTGGTGTCGATGACGGGTACGTTTTTAGACACCATCATCGTCTGCTCGATTACCGGCATCGTGCTGGTGATGGGCATACTGCAAAGCAACGGCGGTGCATTTGCCGTCCCCGACCTGGAAGGTGCGGCACTGACGACCGCCACTTTCGATGCGATGCTGTCCGGCTACGGCGGCTGGGTGGTTACCATCGGCCTGATTTTCTTCGCTTATTCGACTACGCTGGGCTGGTGTTATTACGGTGAAAAATGCACCACTTATGTATTCGGCGACAAATCCGTGCCGATGTACCGCGTGATTTACGTCGCCACGGTCATGCTCGGCACAGTCCTCAGCATGGATATGGTGTGGGCGGCTGCCGATACCTTCAACGGCCTGATGGCGGTTCCGAACCTGATCGCGCTGTTGTTGCTGTCGAAGGTAATCGTGCAGGAAACGCGCGACTTCAAAGCCAAACGCGCAAGCGGCGAGTTGGATTATTAAAAGCAGTTTGATAAAGCAGTATTAAAGAGGCCGTCTGAAAACGAGGAATGATGTTTTCAGACGGCCTGGTTGTCAGCCTGCTTTATTTGACTGTAATCGGGCTGACGTAAAGATTTTTTGTTAAGGAACAACAGATGGATTTGAAAAAAGTTTGCTGCCTGTGCGCCATGTTGGCGGTGTCGCCCGTATTTGCCAAAGGCGGTGCGGCTTGGCAAAACGACCCGGTCGTCGCTATGTTGCGGGACGGCGGCAGTTTGGGTAAAGCGCAGGCGATTGATCCGCATCCCCTTTTTGCTGCAGACGGGGATAAAAATAGCATCTATCCCGACACTTTGCGTTTGGATGATAAGGCAAAGCACATCTACACTATTGTCGGAGAAATCAAATACGGCAGCAAAGATACTTCCGGCATGCGCCATAAAAACGCAAGTTATGCACGTTTCCTGACAGTCGTGCATTGCGGCAAATACCGGTTTGAAGAAGCTTCTGCGGCGACTACGGTAACGTTTGATGCCAAGAACCGGGTTTTAAGCGTGGACGGGCCTTACCCTCGGGAAGAGTATTCCCAAGAAGCATTGGCTGAGTCGGACGAACTGAATAGGGACCTGCCGCTTGCCAAAGCCGTTTGCGCATTAGTAGATCGGAAAAAATAGGCAGTTGCGCGTTGGCCGGAATGCCGTTGCGCGGAAAACATGGCAGAGGCCGTCTGAAACAGCGAAAGCATGTTTTCAGACGGCCTTTAAGTTTGCGTGGCGGCGTAAATCAGATTTCGAAGCTGTCGGATTCGCCGTGTTCGCGGCCTATCATGCCTGCGGCCACGGTATGGTTGGTGGCTTCGTCTATCAGGATGAATGCGCCCAATGCGGGGTTTTCGGTATATGGCATGGCATTGAGCGGTTGCTGCAGGATGATGTTCAGACGGCCTATGTCGTTTGTTTTCAGGGTGTCGGCAGCGGTTACTCGGCTGAGGGTGTGTACGTCCCACACATAGCTGATGCTTTTGATTTTGGCGGCGGTGGTGCGGGTGGTGTGTTTGAGCAGGTAGCGGCGGCCGGTGTTGAGCGGGGTGTCGTCAAACCAGCAGACGGCGGCTTGGATTTGCTTGGCCGGCTGTATGGGGCTGTCGACGGAAACGATGGTGTCGCCGCGCGAGATGTCGATGTCGCGGTCCAGCGTTACGGTCAATACTTCCCCTGCGGCCGCTTCTTCGGCCAGGCCTTGCGGGGTGTGGATTTGGGCGATGCGCGCGGTGTGTCCGGCCGGCAGGATTTTGACTTCGTCGCCGGTTTTCAGACGGCCTGCTTCAAGCCTGCCCTGATAGCCGCGGAAGTCGTCGCTGCTGCTGCCGTCTTGCCGGGCGACGCGCTGGACGGGGAAGCAGGCGGGCTGGTGTTCGGTTTTGCTTTGGGCGGCCGGCAGGTTTTCGAGCAGGGGCAGCAGCGGTTCGCCCTGATACCAAGGGGTGTTTGCACTGGGATTGACGATGTTGTCGCCTCCCAGCGCGCTGATGGGGATGAAGCGGATGTCGGCGTTCAGGCCGATTTGCGCGGCCAGTTTTCGGTAGGCGGAAACGATTTTTTCGTAGGCGGCGCGGTCGAAGCCGAGCAGGTCGAGTTTGTTGACGGCAACGATGATGTGCGGGGTGCCGAGCAGTTTGAGTATCGCGCTGTGGCGTTTGGTTTGCGGCAGCAGGGCGGGCTCTTCGCCGTTGAAATCGACGCGGGTGGCGTCTATCAGGATGATGGCGGCGTCGGCAGTGGATGCGCCGGTAACCATGTTGCGGGTGTATTGTTCGTGCCCGGGGGTGTCGGCGATGATGAATTTGCGTTTCGGGGTGGCGAAGTAGCGGTAGGCGACGTCGATGGTGATGCCTTGTTCGCGTTCGGCGGCCAGGCCGTCGGTCAGGCCGGCGAAGTCGGGCGTTTGACCGTTTTGCGCCGTTTGGTCGAGTTTGGCGAGTTGGTCGGTCAGCAGGGTTTTGCTGTCGTAGAGCAGGCGGCCGATGAGGGTGGATTTTCCGTCGTCGACGCTGCCGGCGGTGATGAAGCGCAAGACGGGGGCGGTTTCGGGCGTGGTCATGGGGTTTCCTTTTTCAGACGGCTTGAAGTTGGACGGTAATGTAATCAGGCCGTCTGAAAAAGGGAAAGAATGCTTGCTTGTAAGTAAAGACGAATCGGCTATATGAGGCCGTCTGAAAAGGTGTTTTCAGACGGCCTGCGGGTTTTCAGGTCCAGTAGTAACGCACGATGTGGAAGAAGACGGGGGCGACGAAGCAGACGGAATCGACGCGGTCGAGCATGCCGCCGTGGCCTTGTATCATGTTGCCCCAGTCTTTGACGCCGTAGTCGCGCTTGATGGCCGACATGACGAGTCCGCCGAAGAATCCCATCAGGCAGATAATCAGCCCCATCGCTCCGGCCTGCCAAGGGTTGAACGGGGTAATCGGTGCCATCATGACGGCTAATACTGTGGCTGAGGCGATGCCGCCGACGGTGCCGGAAACGGTTTTGGACGGGGATAACGAAGGCATGATTTTCGCGCCGCCGATCAGTTTGCCCCAGATATATTGCAATACGTCGGATGCCTGTACGACGCCTATCAGGAAAATCAGCAGCAGGATGTTGTTTTCTTTGTTAAATTCGTCTATTTCCAGAAACAGCAGGGCGGGGACGTGCGACAGGCAGAAAATGCAGACCATCGCCATCCATTGGGTTTTGGCGGCACGTTCGAGGAAGTGGGCGGTTTGCCCGCTCATGCTGGCGATGATGGGCAGCAGCAGGAAGGCGTACATCGGAATCAGAAGGGCAAACAGGCCGTACCATTCGCTCCATACCAGATAGTATTGCCCGGGCAGCAGGATGTAGAAGCAGGCCGCCATGCTGTAATAATCGCTACGGCGGCGGTAAATCAGGGTCATGAATTCGCGCAGGGCGGCAAAGGAAATCAGGAAAAAGAGGATGACCGCGCCGATTTTGCCGAACCAGAAAGCGGCCAGCAGGACAAAAGTCATCAGCCACCAGGCATAAATGCGGGCATTCAGGTTGGCAATGGTGGCGTTGGCCGCGCCGTGTTTGCGTCTCAGCCATTGGCCGATCAGCGAGGCAATGAGCAGGTGTGGGGAGGTGTTTATTTTTGCACTGAGTGAGTAGAAGAAAAAAAACGGCGAAAATCTTTATGGGGCGTGGGTTTGAGCAAAGCTGGTGCGGGAAAAAACTTGCACCAGCTTTTGCTTTGGTTTGATAAAAAATGCGTTATCTTTTGCATTGAAATGAGCGTGGATTGAGCACTTTTAAAAAAGGATTTAAAAGGTTTTAAACCTGACCGCTGAGCTGCTCCTTGCAACCGGTGGCTTCTACGTTTAAATCCTGTTAAACCCTGTCAGCCAGCCTACGCATAAAAAGCTATCTATTTTGTGGGCTGGTGTTTAGTATGAATCTAAGATTGCAACAATAAAGTAAGGAGAGGTCGCGTCTTAACAGAACAAGTTTAAGGTATGAACTTATACAGGGGCTTGTTTAAACTAGTACGGTGTACAAGTTTAAACAAGCCAAATAAAATCAGTAATATAAAAGATATTTTGACTACCTATTCAAAAATATAACTTGTACGCTAAATACCACTCTCAAACTTGTACGGTTAAATCATTTTCGCTTGGCTAATTCGCGTTTTTTATTAGACAAGGAAGTGTATGCCTGCTCTAACTCATCGTCGCTTAAATCTGCTTTGCTATTCACCTTAAATTTAGCCTTTATGTGCTTCTTGAACCAAGCCTCCAGCTCGGGAATTTCTTTGAAGCTGGCATGGATATAGCGATACTTCCGGTTTCTCCATTCGTCGCCCGGCAATTTTTTGCGGGCGTTTTTTTGTTTCATTAAGCGCCCAACCGTGGAACGGAGATAGTTGCAAGCATCATCAAACTGTTCCAGCCTGAGCAAGCGGTAACTAGGAATTTTCATGCGGCGGTTAAAGGCCGTCCAAACCGCTTTATGGCCTCTAGGTTTTTGTTTTACGCTACTCTCGATGACCACTATGTCATCGACTAGTTTTTGTATCGCAGATGCTTGCTCATCTGTGATGTGCTCCTTGCCAGGCTTTACATCTGCCACCGTTTTGCTGACGTGTTTGGTCGTATTTATGTTGTTGATGGTTGAACCGTTGCCAGCAATCACACTATTGGACATGGTATTACCGCTAATCATCTGCTCTGCCGATTTTTCGCCTTCTCGCCTAGTTTGTTCGGCCAAAGATTCAGCTTGATCCGGATTGCGTTGATTAAACAACACATACATGACATCCACGCCTAAACTGCCCATCCGCACCAAAATATTAGACGGAATATTGCTTTGCGCTATTTCGTAAGTCCTTAATGTATTTCTAGTTATATCTATTTCCCTAGCAAAATCCGCTTTAGAGTATCCCAAGCGAACCCGCTCCGAAATCAGGCGATCTGCCACTTCTTCCATCATTGCATTTTCGTCAGACATGATATCTCCATTGTAAATAAATTTGACATGGTTAAATTTATTTACTAATATTCGTACAAGTAGTGATGAAACATCTTTGGTGCTTCATCTAAGTTGTTAAATTTAGCATAGAAATTGAGCGTATTTTATGAACTCTGAAAAAATCTATCAAGAGCTAAACAAGCGGGGCTACAACGCTTCAATCATTGCCGAAGCAATTAACGTGTTGCCTCAATCTGTTGCGGTTGTTATTCGGACGGGGAAAGGTAGTAAACGAATCGCAACAGCTATCTCTGCTGCTATGGATAAAAAGCTAGAGGATGTTTTCCCTTTTTATCGTGAAAAAGCCAATAAAAAAGCTCACACACAACAGCGAGCAACCTCCCTTAAGGAAAAAATCAGTCGGTTGGAAGCTGCATAGAGGCTGAATCATGGGTAACGAGTACATCGACCTGAAGGGGATGCTGGCACTTGAATTGCCGAACCTGACCAGAAGGCTGCCTACATTACGCAAAATGGCTCAAGAACAAGGATGGCCGTACCGTAAACGCCAAGGGCGCGGTGGCGGTGTGGAATACCAAATAGCCGGGCTACCTGAAGAAATCCAAACCGCGGTACGGGAGCGGCAGGCAGAGCAGCTGCTGGCTCAATCACAACCGGCGGTGCTGCCGAGCGTGGCCAAGGCCAAACGGCCTGTGGCGGTGCGGCGGATGGAGCAGCTGGGTTTGCCGATTGGCTGCCGCCGCAGGCTACACCATCACCATCAGCGAGCCGCAGCCCTTCCGCGCCGGTGTAAACCGCGCCGGCGACCGCCTCGCCCGCGAAGACATCATGTGGGTGTGGTGGGTGGACGTGGCCGCCCAATCGCAAACCGTGTGGCGCTTTCGAGCAGGCAGCGGCACCGCCGGCAGCCGCTTGAGCCAATACAGCGATGCCGTGATCGAGAGCCTGTTCAACCGCCTCAAGCCCGCCCACACCGCCATCCGATTTACCTACCGCTAAAGGACGATTTATGCACCCCATTGAAACCCCCGATAAGACCTTCCACGACGGCGACGGCGTGTCCGAATTGGGCACCATCCTGCCCGCGTGGTGGCTCAACCAAGTGCAATCCGAGCTGCTGGCCGTGCTGACTGCGGCCGGTATCCGGCCGGATAAGTCGCAGCCTAATCAATTACTGGCAGCACTGAATAAGCTGGCTGTAGTTACCACCGGCAACCAAGAAATCAGCGGCGACAAAACCTTTACCGCCGCCGCCACCTTTAAGGCGGGCGCGTTCGTGGCCGACTCCGTGGGCGACTTTGCCGCTAACCAATATTTGCAAATCGGGTCCAATAACGTCAATTCCTATTTGCACAACAAAAAAAGCAACAAATTCCTGTCGATGCGCAACGATGGCGAATTGCGCTACGACGGAAAGCGCGTGGCGATGCTGCCCGACCTATCCAATGTCTCCCGACGCGATTACTCCCGCGAGCAAACGCCGGTCAATCCGGCGTACGCCTCGGAACGCTACAAAACAGAGGGCAGTGTCAGCGTTTATCCGGACGGCCGCATCGTGCAGACGTTTTGGCTCAAAGTGGTGGCGCATACCTTCTGGCTGCCCGAAGAGCTGCCGGGGTTTCAGGTGGCATCCGCTAATGACGTATCCGTTGCACTGTCCCTATGGACGGCCATGCCAAACAAAGTAACCAACGTGCAAGTGCAAACCCTGCGCTGCTCCGACCCGAACAAATCCAGCTACTACTATGCCGAGGCGGCCGAGCTGCCGGCCGTCTGGGCATTGCGCAAACAGAAGGGCAATAAAAACACGGTATGGTTGGATATCGGCCGTATTGCCGGGTCGATGGGCAACGACCGGATTGATATTTTTGTCAACGTGGAGGGCTACTAAATGACATATTACGCACGCGATACCGGCCACGGCCTCGAAATCATCGACGGCGACTGGCTGCATTTGTATCTGAGCCCGGAAAAGGCCGCCGAACCGCTGCAACACGGGCTGATTAAATTGAGCGAAGCACAGCATCGGCAGCTCATCAATCACCAAGACGACCACCCGTATATCGAGCGGGGAGAGGTAGTATTTAACCCTCGCCCCAGCGCCGCGCATGAGTGGGACGAGGCAAACCGGCAGTGGAGATTGGATGCTGCCCGTGCCGCCCGGCTCAAAGCCGAGCAGCAGGCCGAAGTGTGGGAGCGCATTAAGGCCAAGCGCTACGACAACCTGCGGCACGGGGTGTTTGTCAAAAGCGTGGGCAAGTGGTTTCAGACGGACGACGCCAGCCGCACCCAATATTTGGCGCTGGCAGTCATGCCGAGGCTACCTGAAAAGCTGCCTTGGAAAACGATGGATAACAGCTTTGTGAACATGACCAAAGCCCTGCTGGGTGATCTGATGGAGCAGATGCTGGTGGACGAGCAGGCCGACTTTGCCAACGCCGAACGCCACAAAGCGGCGATGGAAAAAGCTGAAAACCCGCTGGAATACGACTACAGCGACGGCTGGACGGCAAACTTTGATGAGCAGCCCGCTGCTGAGCTTGAGGAGGTAGGTAAATGAGCCAGTGCCTAATTTATCTAGCCTTGTACAAAGGCCGCCGCGACGGCACAGGCTGGCGCGTGTGGGCGGCACGGTTTACCGATGGGCTGACCCGTGTTTTGACACGCGGGCGGTACTCACATTGCGAGATTGCGGTGAGGCTACCTGAAACGGCAGCCGGGCAGGAATACGCGTGCTACTCCGCTTCCATCCGCGATAAAGGCGTGCGTATGAAAATCATGCCGCTGTCTGAGGATAAATGGGATTTAATCCCGCTGCCCTCCACCCCGGAGGCACACGGGCGGCTGCAGCGGGTATGGAGGGCCACAGAGGGGCAGGGCTACGACCTGGCGGGCGCATTGGGTATCGCCTTCGGGCTGCGGCATAACCGCCGCCGCTGGTTTTGCAGCGAATGGTGTGCCGCCGCATTGGGGCTGCCCGACTGCTGGCGCTGGTCGCCCAACGACCTCGCCGCCATCGTGCCCGCTCTATATAAGGAGGAGGCATGAAAATACCCGCCACAGGGGCGGGGAATACGAAAGATGAGACGGCGACGCGGCAGGTGCGGGAACACCCGCCGCGACAGCCAAGCAGAACCAGCCTGCATTGACCCAAGGCCGCCACCCTCGAGGGCGCGCGGATTGTATCACGCAATGTAGGAAAAATAATGCAATACCGATGCAAAAGCTGCAGCAAATTACTGGCCGTTGGCAGCGGCACCGTGCAAATCAAGTGCCAACGCTGCAAAACAGTAAA
>NZ_KV790827.1:0-9292 GCF_001807735.1 Neisseria sp. HMSC31F04
GGGAGGGAGAAGGAATTTTGCAAAGGTCTCAGCACATTTAATAGCACGGTAGCGCACCCGATACGGGCATAAAAGCCGTGTATGCTTTTGGGCGGTTATTGATACGCGCAGACAGTAAGGCTTAATTTCCCGCTAAGCCGTTCGTGCGTTCCGAGAGGGGCAATTGGAGCCCGAAGGAAGTAAGCATCGAACGGCTTTTTGTATTGACTATATATCGAAAAATCCCTTGCCGTTTCATTTCTTGAACTCTGCTTTTGCCTTTTCCGTAAACGTCGGCAATCTTATTAACCCAGATTCAAACAGCGGTCTTGGGGCAGCCGTCCTGCCCAGTCGCAGGCAAACTGCCAGGCAACGCGGCCCGAACGCCCGCCTCGCATTTGCGACCAATTCAATGCCGCCCGTTGTGCGGTATCATCAAAATCCACACCATAATATTCCAACCAGTTCGCCACTGCCTGCAGGTAATCGTTTTGGTCAAACGGATAAAAACTCAGCCACAGCCCGAATCGGTCGGATAGGGAAATTTTTTCTTCCACTGCCTCTTTGGCATGCACTTCGCCGCGAACGCCGGTATGTCCCGTATTTTCATCCATATATTCGGGCATCAGGTGGCGGCGGTTTGATGTGGCATACACCAAAACATTGGCACAGCGTTGGGACAGACCGCCGTCCAAAGCGGTCTTTAACGCCTTGTAGCCGTCTTCACCGTCTTCGAACGATAAATCGTCGCAAAAAACAATAAATTTTTCCGGACGGGGAGCCAGTAGTTGCAACAGGGCGGGCAGGGTGGTCAGGTCGCTTTTGTCTACTTCGATCAGTCGCAGGCCGCTCGCGCCGTATTCATGCAGCAATGCTTTGACTAACGACGATTTACCCGTGCCGCGCGATCCGGTCAGCAGGACATTGTTGGCGGGGCGGCCAGCCAGGAATTGTTCGGTGTTGCGGACCAGCTTGGCGGTTTGGCTGTCTACCGCTGCCAGGCGGGATAATGGGAAGGTATGCGGTGCGGGCAGGCTTTCCAAAATTCCTTTGTTGCCGGCCTTTTGCCAGTGGAAGGCGGCGGCATTCCAGTCCGGTTCGCGGGTTTCGGGCGGCAGCCAGGCATCCAGGCGGTTCAGAACCGATTCGGCCTTACGCAAAAAGGATTTCAGTTTCATGCTTTCATCTCAAGAAATGACAAAAGCGGGATTTTACACCATATCCAAAACGGTCGATTTGCGGTATATTCACAGCGATTGGTCTGCAAGGATTTTTATTATGTTCAAACGTCCGGAAGAATTGATTATGGCGGTGTTGGCCGCTTTATGGGTGGTGCTGACTTATTTTGCGGCTTCTTATTTCGGTGCGCCGGTGCATACCGCCTTGTTGATTTGCACGCTTACGCTGATTTGGGCGGCAGTTTTGTTTTTGTTATGGCAGCGGGATCGCATTCGCCTGATTTGGCCTTTGTTTCTCGGGTTGCTGACTGCATGTTGGTGGCCGCTGTTGGATTGGTATGCCGTGAGTAAGTTTGTCGGGCCGGGGGCTGTTGCCGACACAATTGTGATTAACAAGCCGTGGTTTGCATCTTGGACTTTTAAGATTGTTTTGGCTTTGGTGCCGACTGTTGCCGCTTATGCAGTGAAATACAAACACTACCGCAATCATCGTCATGATGCGCTGATTGATTAGATTGATGCTCCCCAATGATAGGCCGTCTGAAAAGATTTTTCAGACGGCCGTATTTGCGAAAAAAGGGACATTTTTTATTTTTTATGCGGGAATTTTAGTAAAAAGACGATAAATTGTTGTTAGAAGGTGTCAGAAATTATCAGAAAATCCGTATGGGTAATTTACAAATCAGGCATTTTAATTCAAACTGCTGCCTGTTTTGCCGAGAGGCACCATAAGACGCGGAGGGGCGGATTTTTCAGACGGCCTACCGCACCGCAGCAACAAAAAAACACGGAGACAGTTTTTATGAATTTCCAAAAAACATTGGCCGCCGCAGCATTGGCTGCAGTGTTGGGTTTGACCGCCTGTAACGGCGGCAGCCAAAACGCATCCCAAGCTGAAGGCGGAAAGCCTGCCGGCGATGCGCCTAAAATCGGTGTAACCATCTATAAATATGACGACAACTTCATGTCGCTGATGCGTAAATCATTGGAAGGCGAAGCGGCTGCGGCGAAAAATGCCGAATTGTTGATGAACGATTCGCAGAACAACCAATCCACGCAAAACGACCAAGTGGATGTAATGCTCGCCAAAGGTGCAAAAGTTTTGGCCATCAACCTAGTCGATCCTGCCGCAGGCAGCACGATTATCGAGAAGGCAAAAGCCGCCGGCGTTCCGGTCATTTTCTTCAATAAAGACCCAGGTGAAGCCGCTCTGAAAAGCTATGATAAGGCTTATTTTGTCGGCACCAATCCTCAGGAGTCAGGCGAAATCCAGGCATCTTTGATTGGCAAAATGTGGAAAGAGCATCCGGAATGGGACTTGAACAAAGACGGCGTGGTTGATTTCGTTCTGCTGAAAGGCGAGCCGGGCCACCCTGATGCCGAAGCGCGTACCAAATATGTGGTTGAAAAATTGAACGCCGACGGCATCAAAACCAAACAACTGCAGCTGGACACCGGTATGTGGGATGCAGCCAAAGCCAAAGACATCATGCAGGCATGGTTGTCCGGTACTTCGGGTAAAGACATCGAAGTAGTTATTTCCAACAACGACGGTATGGCAATGGGTGCTGTAGAAGCCATGAAGGCACAAGGTAAAGTCCTGCCGACCTTCGGTGTAGACGCACTGCCTGAAGCCCTGCAAATGATTAAGGCTGATACGCTGGCCGGTTCGGTATTGAACGACGGCGAAACACAGGCTAAAGCGGTATACGCTCTGGCAGTGGACTTGGCCGCAGGTAAAGATCCGGCCGCTTCTTCCGCCTACAAACTGGATGCAAACAGAAATATCCGCGTACCTTATGTGGGCGTGGACAAAACCAATCTGGATCAGTTTCTGAAACAATAATTTCAGAAGGCCTGATTGGATGCCCGGCCGGATTGAATATAATCCGGCCGGCTTCGCTATTTATATTTTTTATTTTCAGACGGGGTTTTCCATATTGCGCCCCAACCGGAAAACGGCGGGTGCCGTATCACGGTAAGGCCGTCTGAAAATCTGTGGCACACTGTTTTCAGGAAGCCATTTTGTTGACAATCATGAGGAACAAACCATGACGGCTAAGGATTCGACGGCGGAACAAGACCATTCCGTGCTGCTGACCATGACCGACGTGCATAAAGCCTTTCCCGGCGTGAAAGCCTTGGACGGCGTGAATTTGCAGGTAAAGGCGCATTCGGTGCACGCGCTGATGGGGGAAAACGGGGCAGGCAAATCCACCCTGCTCAAATGCCTGTTCGGCATCTATGCCAAAGATTCGGGCAGTATCCGTTTTCTCGGCCGCGAAGTGGATTTTTCCAGTGCGAAAGAAGCTTTGGAAAACGGTATTTCGATGGTGCATCAGGAATTGAACCTGGTGAAGCAGCGTTCGGTAATGGACAATCTGTGGTTGGGACGGTATCCGACCAAAGGCTTGTTCGTTGATCAGAAAAAAATGTATGCCGATACCAAAGCGATTTTTGACGAATTGGGCATCAACATCGATCCGCGCGAAAAAGTCGCAAAATTGACCGTGTCGGAAATGCAGATGATTGAAATCGCAAAGGCTTTTTCCTACAACGCTAAAATCGTCATTATGGATGAGCCGACATCCTCCCTGTCGGAAAAGGAAGTCGGCCACCTGTTTACCATTATCGACAAATTGAAGCAGCGCGGTTGCGGCATTATTTATATTTCGCACAAAATGGAGGAAATCTTCAAAATTTGTGACGAAATCACGATATTGCGCGATGGAAAATGGATAGATACCGTAGCGGTGAAAGAGACCACCATGGACGAGTTGGTGGCAAAAATGGTCGGCCGCAGCCTCACCCAGCGTTTCCCGGAAAAAAACAATACGCCCGGGGAAGTCGTGTTGCAGGTAAAAAAACTGACGGCGAAAAACCAGCCGTCCATCCGTGATGTCAGCTTTGAGTTGCGCAAAGGCGAAGTATTGGGTATCGGCGGGCTGGTTGGTGCGAAACGTACCGATATCGTCGAAACCCTGTTCGGCATCCGCGAACGTGGGGCAGGCGAAGTGTTGCTGCACGGAAAAGAGGTGCAGAACAAATCGCCGGTGGAAGCGATTAAAAACGGTTTCGCCCTGGTAACGGAAGAACGCCGCAGCACCGGTATTTTTGGCGGACTGGATATTAGCTTCAACTCGCTGATTTCCAATATGAAGAGCTATCAAAAAGGCGGCTTGCTGAGCAATAAAAGCATGAAGAGCGACACTCAGTGGGTTATCGATTCCATGCGTGTGAAAACGCCCAGCCAGAAAACCCATATCGGCTCGTTATCGGGCGGTAACCAGCAGAAGGTGATTTTAGGCCGCTGGCTTTTAACCAAACCCGAAATCCTGATGTTGGACGAACCGACACGCGGTATCGACATCGGTGCGAAATTTGAGATTTACCAGTTAATCGGCGAGCTGGCCGCGCAAGGTAAGGCGGTCATCATTATTTCTTCCGAAATGCCCGAGCTTTTGGGGGTTACCGACCGCATATTAGTGATGAGTGCGGGCAAGGTGGCCGGTATTGTCGAAACGGCGAAAACCAATCAGGAAGAAATCCTGCAATTGTCGGCTAAATATTTATAAGGCCGTCTGAAAACTTCAAAGCCATTACGCTGAATGCAAACAAATTGATTAGTTAAAGGAATTTTATGAGTGCCGTCAAACAGAACAAAGCCTTGGACTTTATGAAGGACTACGCGCTGTATTTCGTGCTGCTGTTGTTGCTGGTGGTGATTATCTCCAAAGATGCCAGCTTTTTAAGCCTGACCAATTTCAGTAACGTTTTAACCCAATCTTCGGTCCGCATCATCATTGCGTTGGGCGTGGCCGGCCTGATCGTTACCCAAGGCACAGACCTGTCGGTGGGCCGACAAGTCGGATTGGCAGCGGTTATTTCTGCCACATTGCTGCAGGCGGTAGACAATGTGAATAAAGTCTTCCCCGATTTGGGTGTTGTGCCGATTCCGATGGTTATTTTGCTGGTGTGCGCCATCGGTGCGCTTATCGGACTGGTGAACGGCGTTATCGTTACCGTTATGAACGTTACCCCGTTCATCGCCACGCTCGGCACAATGCTGATTATCTACGGTGTGAACTCTCTGTATTACGACTACGTCGGTTCCGCACCCATTGCCGGTTTCGACGGCGCATATTCCGCCTTCACTCAAGGTTTCTTCGATATCGGCGGATTCCGCCTGTCCTACATCACCATTTATGCCATTGTTGCGATTGCATTGATGTGGGTGATTTGGAACAAAACTCGTTTCGGTAAAAACCTGTTTGCCATTGGTGGCAATCCAGAAGCCGCCCGTGTTTCCGGCGTAAACGTTACTTTAAACCTGATTGGCATCTACACTCTGTCCGGCGTGTTTTATGCTTTCGGCGGCCTGCTGGAGGCGGGACGCATCGGTTCGGCCACCAACAATCTGGGCTTTATGTATGAAATGGACGCGATTGCAGCCTGTGTGATCGGCGGCGTGTCGTTCAGCGGCGGTGTCGGTACGGTATTCGGCGTGGTTGTCGGCGTGGTTATTTTTACCCTGATTAACTACGGCTTGAGCTATATCGGCGTAAACCCTTATTGGCAATACATCATCAAAGGTTCGATTATCGTTTTGGCTGTGGCCATCGATTCGTTAAAACACGCGAAGAAAAAATAAAAGGTTTGCCTGTCTATTAAGAGGCCGTCTGAAAACCATCTTTCGTTTCCATCGTCGGAACAAGGGTTTTCAGACGGCCTTCATCATAGGCGGCGGTGAAATCCCGATACATATTAACGTCGGCTCTGTTACAATGACCGCCCGTCCTGCCTGAAAAGAGGCCGTCTGAAAACGGCAGCTGGCAGGCGCACACTTCCGCATATCTTTAGTCCAAAGGAAATCCCATGTTCTCAAAAAGCGTAACCATTGCAAAATACGACCCCGAGCTTGCTGCCGCGATTGCCGCAGAAGTCGAACGTCAGCAAGACCATATCGAATTGATTGCCTCTGAAAACTACGTCAGCTATGCTGTAATGGAAGCACAGGGCAGCCAATTAACCAACAAATATGCCGAAGGTTATCCGAACAAACGTTACTACGGCGGTTGCGAACATGTGGATGTCGCCGAACAGTTGGCGATTGACCGTTGCAAAAAACTCTTCGGAGCGGAATATGTGAACGTGCAGCCACATTCAGGTAGCCAAGCCAACCAAGCGGTTTACGCCAGCGTGCTGAAACCGGGTGACACCATTTTGGGCATGAGCCTCGCGCACGGTGGCCACCTGACCCACGGTGCAAGCGTGAATATTTCAGGCAAACTTTATCACGCCGTAGCTTACGGTTTGGATGAAAACGAAGTGTTGGATTATGCCGAAGTAGAACGCTTGGCATTGGAACACAAGCCCAAAATGATTGTGGCGGGGGCATCGGCCTACGCATTGCAAATCGACTGGGCGAAATTCCGCGAAATCGCCGATAAAGTCGGCGCGTACCTGTTTGTCGATATGGCACACTATGCCGGCTTGATTGCGGGCGGCGAATATCCCAACCCCGTGCCGTTTGCCGATTTTGTAACCACTACCACCCACAAAACCCTGCGCGGCCCGCGTGGCGGTGTGATTATGTGCCGCGACAACACGCACGAGAAAGCCCTCAATTCCGCCATTTTCCCCAGCCTGCAAGGCGGCCCGCTGATGCACGTGATTGCGGCCAAAGCCGTTGCATTCAAAGAAGCATTGCAGCCGGAGTTTAAAGAATACGCCAAACAGGTCAAAATCAACGCGTCGGCGATGGCGGAAGAGTTGGTCAAACGCGGCCTGCGCATCATCTCCGGCCGCACCGAAAGCCACGTCTTCCTGGTGGATTTGCGCGCCAAAAACATTACCGGCAAAGCAGCCGAAGAAGCCTTGGGCAAAGCGCACATCACCATTAACAAAAACGCCATCCCGAACGATCCGGAAAAACCGTTCGTTACCAGCGGCATCCGTGTCGGCGCGGCAGCCATCACCACGCGCGGTTTCAGCGAAGCCGATGCGCGCGAGCTGGCCAATTTGGTTGCCGATGTTTTGGACAACCCGAATGACGAAGCCAATCTGAGCCGTGTGGCCGCTGCCGCTCAGGCTCTGTGCGCTAAAAATCCGGTATACGGCGCATAAGTGAAAGCATATGGCGGCCGGATAAACCATCCTTTGCTGCCATTGAGGCCGTCTGAAAATCTTTATGGCGTTTCAGACGGCCTTTACCGTTCAATCCTTCCTCTAACGATACTATGTCCAAACCGCAAGATGCATTTTCCAGATTGATACATGCGCTGAAAATCCTGCCCAATGTCGGCCCGAAATCGGCCCAGCGTATGGCCTACCAACTTCTCCAATACAACCGTGAAGGCGCGGAAGAACTGGTCGAGGCTTTGCAGCATGCGCTGAAACAAGTGCGGCATTGCACGCTTTGCAATACTTTGTGTGAAAACGAATTATGTGAAATCTGCGCCAATCCAGAGCGGGACGGCAAGCGGCTGATGATAGTTCATATGCCTGCCGATGTTGCCGGAATGGAAGCGGCACATTGTCATGACGGCTTATATTTTGTCCTGATGGGGCATATCAGCCCGCTGCAAGACATGGACTTGGGCCATATTGCGTTGGAGCAATTGGTTGTAAGGCTGCAAAACAGTGAAATCGAGGAAATCATCATCGCCACAAATTTCACCGCCGAAGGCGATGCCACCGCCTACATTTTGGCAGAACTGCTGAAAAACCTGCCTTATAAAGTCAGCCGTTTGGCGCGCGGTATGCCGCTGGGGGCGGAACTGGAATATATCGATGCGGGAACATTGGCGCAAGCAGTATATGAGCGTAAGCAGTTAAAAGAGTAATTTATCGGTTGAACACACTGAGGCCGTCTGAAAAGTTTCAGACGGCCTCAGCTCATTCTTCAAAGTGGTCGGTATTATTTTTTCAAAAGTTTGGCGGCTTCCAATGCATAATAGGTCAAAATACCGTCCGCCCCGGCTCGTTTGAATGCCAGCAGGCTCTCCAAAATTACCTGATTGCCGTCCAGCCAGCCATTTTGTATCGCTGCCTGCAACATGGCATATTCTCCCGAAACTTGATAAGCATAAGTCGGCACGCCGAAAGTCTCTTTTACTCTGCGTACAACATCCAGATAGGGCAGGCCGGGTTTTACCATAACCATATCCGCTCCCTCCTGAATGTCCAAAGCAACTTCCTGCAAAGCCTCGTCCGTATTGGCGGGGTCCATCTGATAGGTTTTTTTGTCCGCTTTGCCTAGGTTGCCCGAACTGCCGACCGCATCACGAAATGGACCGTAAAAAGCCGATGCATATTTTGCGGAATATGCCATGATTCGGGTATGTATATGCCCCGCGTCTTCCAAGGCCTCACGGATTGCACCGATGCGTCCGTCCATCATGTCGGAAGGTGCCACTACCTGAGCCCCGGCATCGGCATAACACAACGCTTGCCGAATCAAGACTTCGATAGTCTCGTCATTCATAACATAACCGTTACCGTCAGTCAGTCCGTCTTGACCATGTATGGTGTAAGGATCCAATGCAACATCAGTCATAATACCTAATTCGGGGAAACGTGCACGTAATTCGCGTACCACAGTCGGTACCAAACCCTCGGGGTTATAAGCTTCTTCTGCAAATTCGGTCTTATTTTCTGTTATCACCGGGAAAAGTGCCAACATAGGAATACCATAATTGAGAGCGTCCTCGGCTGTATGGAGTAATTTATCCAGACTTTGCCGTTTTACTCCGGGCATCGATGCAATATCTTCTTCCTGATTGCATCCTTCCAGTACAAAAACAGGATAAATCAAATCATCGGCAGACAGTGCATTTTCGCGCATCAGGCGACGGGAAAAATCATCTTTCCGCATACGCCGCATACGGGCTAAAGGGAGAATACGGGGGAGGAGGTTCATAATTGACAACAACCTTTCAATAATAACGGTATAAATTTAATCGAGTAAGAATTGTACGCCGAAGTCAAAATAAAAGCATACAAGTAAGTGGGAAATAAGTATTCCTTAGGCCAACCCCTATGTGGGTTTAAATTTAATTTTTTTAAAAAACAAAAATATAATAAGAAATCTTCTATTTTCTACAATATTTATTTGACAGTATTTTCGGATGTGC
>NZ_KV790828.1:0-17829 GCF_001807735.1 Neisseria sp. HMSC31F04
TGCTGGGGAAAAGAAATTTTGCAAAGGTCTCTCACCGTGAATTTCAACTGCGCCGCTTACATTCCTTATTTTCCCGCAGGTTATCACCGCGGCGAACGCGGCAACGCCATTGTGTTCGGCTTGGAAACGCCCGATTTGCTCGCCGCCGCCCTGCTCAGGTTGGAAAAGCAGCCTGCACCTGTTTCATCAATCTTCATCCTCCTCTGCGCCCTTATCTTCACGCGGCGGCTCGCGCAAGGTTTTTTTCACCTTCATGTCCGCGCTGCAATAAAAGCCGACCACAATAAACAAAAATATCAATCCCACAAAAAACAAAATTAACAGATTGGGGACTTCGGGACTTCTCCGTTTTATTATTACAAAAATCATGGCACAGAAGCCGCCTGAAAAAATTAAAGAATTTTTCAAAGCTCTCCGCAAAATGCCTTTGGCCGTTTCCGGCGTGATTTTTTCGGATGGAGAAATGACCGTAGACGACAAATCGTTGCATTCCGACCAACTGACTTTCGCCCAACCGTGTAACGGCAAACCCAACAGAAACCACAACCCCAAAGCTGCCTCTCCGCCTTTCCAGCCCATGATCCAGCTGCCCAGCCCCACCAGTATCGAACCCCAATACAGATACGCATAACACACCGCCATCCGCTCATACGTTTCCAGCCACTCGCGCTCGTCCTGCCGCCCAAGCATGGAATCCACCATTTTACGGTTGAATTTGTTCATCATTTTTCTCCAAATACATTATCCGAATAGCTTTAATCTGCCAATGAAAAAGCAGCCTGCATGTTCAATCTTCCCCTTCACATTAGCGCAGTTCGCGCAACGTCTTTTTCACCCGTATGCACGCGCTGCTGTATGTGCCGCCGGCAACGGCCAAAAACAGCAATACCGCAAACGGCAAAATCAAAAGGAACGGCACATCCTTTGCATAGAGTTTGCCGGCAACAAACGCCATCACAGCAGCCATCAGGCCTAATAGCAATGCAGCCTTCCGTGCTTTTCTCAACACCTCTTTGGCCGTTTCAGGCGTTATCTTTTGGGGATACGGAATCACCTCGTCCGATATATCGTTGAATTTCGCCCAACCGTGCATCGGAATGCCTAATAAAAGAGCAAGCAAAAGCGCATATTGGCCGGTCTCCCAGCCAATCAGCCAACTGACCCAACACACCAGCAGCGAACCCCAATACAAATACGCATAGCACACCGCCATCCGCTCATACGTTTCCAGCCGCTCGCGTTCGTCCTGCTTGCCAATCATGCCGTCCAACAATTTACGGTTGAATTTGTTCATCTTCCTCTTCCCAAAAAAGCGCATTCAAATCCGTATCCAATGCTTTTGCCAAGCGGATACACAAAGACAGGGTCGGGTTATAATCCTGATTTTCAATCATATTCACCGTCTGCCGCGAAACTTCCACCAAATCTGCCAAAGCCTGCTGCGAAAGCTGCTTCTGCTTGCGGAACTGCCGAACTCTGTTCATAGCCTCAATAAAAATGTCTGATATATCTGACATAAGTATGGCATTGTGCCGTTTTCATGTCAAATATATCAGACAAGATTGCTGCAAAAGCAGCCTGCACTTGCACTTCGTCGTCTGCCAGCAGCCACACATGGCCGCCGGGTTACACCGAATGCCGCGGCCGCAAATGCCAATCCGCACGTTCGCCGCAGCCGCGCACTTTGGCCTGCGAATGCGCCTTCCTGTTCAAATACGTCCTGTTCGCCCTGATTACCCACCATTTGAAAGGCGAATTTGCATACAGGCGGCAAACCGCCCTCCTCTTTCTGCCGCTGATATTGCTTGTCGTCTACATCTTCTATTATTTCGGTGCTTTTTAACACAAAGGATATTGACAACGGCTAACAAACTGTTTTAAAGTCCACCCCATTCTTTAAACGTTTTAACGAGAAACATCATGCAAATTCGCTCTGTTGCTTATTTTTATTGGTATCGCACCAAGGTGCGGTATCTTTTTGCGTCTGCGTAAAATAGAGCAACAGCGAAAAAGCCGCCCGTCCAAACCGAACAGGCGGCTTTATTGTTTTTCCCTTACCCGATACAGGCCGCCGAAACCACCGCTTACCGGCAACAGCGGAACCAAACAGATTCAGGAGCCTGCCATGCAAAACGCACAACCTTTGCAACACAACGCCGATATCGAAACACTCAACCGATGCTGCCTGGTTGTAGACGGCAACGGCCACCGTCCCGACTTAATCAACGACAGCCTGCCGGAAAATTTCGGCGCGTTGGCCGCCGAGGCGATGCTGCCGCAAATCCGCACCACTGCCCTGATGATTGCCGCCTCGCGCCACGATTTCAGCCGTCCCAGCCCGAGCGTGTTCACCGATGAGGCCGACTGGTTTGCCGCCCGGATTTTGGTTTTGCAGGCGCGCGTCTTCCACCTCGACATCAGCCTGCGCTTCATGCTCGAAACCGCCAACCGCCGCGCCGCCGACTTTGCCGCCGCCCGCAACCTGCCCTTCATTCCGGCAAAAATCCGCATGAGCCTGCGCACCCGCCGCCCGAACAACCTCCTGATGATGGATTGCGCGCTGCCCCTGCATCAGGAAGACTGCGGCCTGATTGAAAACAGCCGCCGCCTGGCCGCCAAACTGCCGCAACTGTAAAGCCCCGTAGCCCGCCATGCCGTTTCGCGATATGATGCTGGCTTTTTTCAAAAGTCCGGTTATGCGTACACTTATCGAACAGAAAATCAGCAACGGCGACTACGTCCGCATGATAGAAACACACCGCCAGCCGTTCAGCGGGCCGGAAAACGAGCTGCTGGAAGAAATCCTGCAACGCTTCGAATTCGACGTGGTGCAGCAGCAGGCACTGGCACAGGCCGTGATGCAGCAGGCGCGTTTCGACCCCAACGCCCTGCACATCGAAGAATTTGAAGACGAAGACGTAACAGGCATCTGCCCGCACTGCCTGAACCCGCCGGTTCCCCCGCTGCGCGATTACCTGATGTGGCGCGAACGGCAGATGTGATTGAGGCCGTCTGAAACCGTTTTCCCGACCGTTTATCACACGAAAAGGCCGTCTGAAAAAGCAACCCGCTGATTGCAGCTTGCTTTTTCAGACGGCCTCCCTATTGGCGGAAACGGCCGGAAACTGTAACGCCGTTATATCCCGTTGGGTGGCTTCCCGCACAGGGCGGAATACCGCACCGCCCTGCATCGCGATGATCTTTCCATCACCGTTCTATTTTTGACAATGCTTCGGCAAAACTTTGCACCGTCCGTTCGATGTTTTGCAGCTTGTCCAAACCGAACAGGCCCAAACGGAAGGTTTGGAAATCGGCACGCTCGCCGCATTGCAATGGCACGCCGGAAGCAATCTGCATCCCGTGCGGGATAAAGGCGCGGCCGCTTTGGATTTCGGGATTATCGGTATAGGCAACCACGACGCCGGGGGCTTCAAACCCTGCCGCCGCCACACTCGGGAAACCCCGTTCGGCCAGCAGGCCGCGTATTTTGCCGCCCAATTCGCGCTGCGCTTCGGCCAATTTGTCGAAACCGATGCCTTCGGCTTCGCGCATCATGTCGTGCAGGCGCAGCAGGCCGTCGGTCGGCATCGTGGCATGGTAGGCATGGCCGCCGTTTTCAAATACTTCCATGATTTGCAGCCATTTTTTCAGGTCGAGGGCGAAGCTGTCGGACTGGGTTTCCTGCGCTTTTTGATAAGCCGTTCCGTTCAGCATGACCAAGCCGCCGCAGGGCGTTCCGCTCCAGCCTTTCTGCGGTGCGGAAAGCAGGATGTCGATACCGAGTTTTTCCATATCGAGCCAGATGCAGCCTGATGCGATGCAGTCCACCGCCAACAGGCCGCCGACAGCGTGGACGGCTTCGGCCAGCTTGGCGATGTAGCCGTCGGGCAGCATGATGCCGGATGCGGTTTCGACATGCGGGACGAACACGATGTCGGGACGGAAGGCGGCAATTTCTGCACATACTTCTTCTATCGGCGCAGGCGAAAACGGGGCTTGGAAGCAGTCTTTCTGCCGTGCGGCCAGCACTTTGGTTTCCGATGCGATGCCGCTTTGTTCGAGGATTTGCGACCAGCGGTAGCTGAAAAAGCCGTTGCGCCCAATCAGACATTTTTTGCCGCGTGCGAACTGGCGCGCAACCGCCTCCATGCCGGCCGTGCCGGTGCCGGGAACGACGGCGGTATGCTGTGCGCGGTAAACTTTTTTCAAAGTGGCGGAGATGTAACGCAAGGCCGTCTGAAATTTTTGCGACATGTGGTTCAGCGAGCGGTCGGTATAAACCACGGAATATTCGAGCAGGCCGTCGGCATCGATTTCGAGACGGGGGAGCGGGGATATTGTTTGCATGATTTTTTCCTTTGGTGTCGTTGGGATTTTTATGTGCGCCGCGTACGGCGGGAAACTTCAAACCGATGCGGCGTTGGCCGCCTCATTCCGATTTAAAGCCAATCCACTATAACATGCGCTTGGGGATGTTAAAAGGCCGTCTGAAAATACGCGGCGGTATTTTTCAGACGGCCTTTTAGACGGAGGCAATCGGGCCGGAGGCCTTACTGCGCGACCTTCAAACCGGCGAGGCACTGCTTGTCGCGGGCATTGAAGGCTTTGGCACCGCCCAGGAGTTCAAGCTGTTTTTGACTGTCGAGTTTGGCAAAGCCGTCGAGCTGCTCTTGGCTGAGTTTGTCCAACGGCTCCGCCCACATGCAGACGCAGTAGTTTTGCACCAGCTTGCCGCTGTCGTCCTTCAAACCCAGCGTTTGCAAATCGCCCTGCCATTTGGGCGAGAACGGTACGTTTTGGATGCACGATTCGACAAATGCGGCCTTGGCGCGCGGTTTGCTCATGGCGCATTGCGATAGAAAGAAGGTGGCGGCGAATAGAGAGGCGATCACCCACAGCCAAATGCGTATGGTGCGGATTTTGCGTTTGGACTTGAGCGTTTGTTCGCGGCGTTGCTCTTCGTCTGAAGGGTTTTCAGACGGCCTTTGCGCCTGTTCAGTCATTTAAACTCTCCATGCGTATCATGGTTACTTTGCCGTTTACCGTATCCATGCCTTCGATGCCGGCGATGGCGGCCTTGACGTGTTTTTCGACCGTGCTGTGGGTCAGAATGACGATTTCGGCGGTGTCTCCGTTCACCACGCCTTTTTGAATCAATGCCTCTATCGAAACGTTTTGATCCGCCAGCAGGTTGGCGATGCGGCCGAGTACGCCCGGCTTGTCCTGCGCCTGCACGCGCAAGTAATAGCTGCTGACGATTTCGTCCATCGGCAGAATGGTTTGCGCCTGAACCTGCGAAGGCTGGAAGGCCAGATGCGGCACGCGGTTGCCCGTATCCGCACCGAGCAGGCGGGCGATGTCGATGATGTCGGCCACCACGGCGGAAGCGGTCGGCAGCGCGCCCGCACCCGCGCCGTAATACAGGGTTTCGCCCACCATGTCGGCATTCACGCGCACGGCGTTCATCACGCCGTTCACATTGGCCAACAGGCGGCTTTCGGGCAGCAGGGTGGGATGGACGCGCAATTCGATGCCTTTGTCGGTTTTACGCGTGATGCCCAAAAGTTTGATGCGGTAGCCGAGTTCTTCGGCGTATTTGATGTCGCGGCTGTCGAGTTTGCTGATGCCTTCGAGATAGCAGGCTTGGAAATTGACCGGCGTACCGAACGCCAGCGCGCTCATGATGGTGATTTTATGCCCCGCGTCGTGGCCTTCGATATCGAAGGTCGGGTCGGCTTCGGCATAGCCCAAAGCCTGGGCTTCTTTCAATACGTCGGCAAACGCGCTGCCTTTTTCGCGCATTTCGCTCAAGATGAAATTGCTGGTGCCGTTGATGATGCCGGCGATGCTGCGGATGCGGTTGGCCGACAAGCCTTCGCGCAGGGCTTTGATAATCGGGATGCCGCCCGCTACCGCCGCTTCAAACTGCACCATCACGTTTTTTTCTTCCGCCAGCGCGAACACTTCGCTGCCGTATTCGGCCAGCAGTTTTTTATTGGCGGTAACGACGTGTTTGCCGTGGCGTATGGCTTCCAACACCAGCTCTTTGGCCGCTTCCGTGCCGCCGAACACTTCGGCTACGATGTCCACTTCGGGGTGGCGCACGACTTCGAACGGATCGGCGGTAATCAGGGTTTCGGGCGGACAGGCGGCGCGGGCTTTGGCTTCGTCGCGCGTGGACACCATAAACACGTTCACCGCGCGTCCCAGCCGGCGGCTGATTTCCGCCGCGTTTGCGCGCAACACTTCCGCCGTGCCCCTGCCCACGGTACCCAAACCCAAAATGCCGATATTGACCGGTTTCATCATCACTCCTTGTTAAGCGTTCCCTGAATGGCTAAACTTGCCGTCAAAAACGCGCAATCCTACCCGAAAAACCCTTATTCAGAAAGAAAAATATGCAGTTTCAGGAACACCTGCCGCAAGACGGATGGAATATCGAAGGCGGTTTGGACGGCCGTCTGAAAATCAACGGCGAAACCCACACCGAAGCCGTCTGCCTGATCGAAGGCTGCTGCCTGCCCGCAAACACCGCCCGCCCGCAGGATTTGACTGCCGATTCGTTTTCAGACGGCCTCTCAAAATACGCCCCGCCCGAACTCATCTTAATCGGCACGGGGAAAACACAACAGTTCCTCCATCCGAAACTCAACGCCGCGCTGGCCGCGCAAGGCATAGGCATCGAATACATGAACACCGCCGCCGCCTGCCGGACATTGCTGATGCTGCAAAGCGAAGGCCGCCGCGTCTGGGCATGGCTGTGGCCTTAAAAACACAAAAAAGGCCATCTGAAAACACCGCGCCAGCCGCTTTCAGACGGCCTGCAATCATGCCATAATCCGTTCCGTTACCCTTACCGTACGCCCATCCGCCATGATTACCGAATTCAAACGCATCGGCATCGTTACCCGCCCGCAAACGCCCCGGATAGAAGTCAGCCTGCACAAGCTGATAGACTTCCTGCTGGCGGAAAAAATCGACGTATTCATCGACCGCGAAAGCGTGGAAGGCGGCGTAGTCCATCCCGACGACCTCCCCCGCTGCCGTTTAACCGACAAAGACAACATCGGCCGCGAATGCGGCTTGGTCATCGTTTTGGGCGGCGACGGCACCTTCCTTTCCGCCGCCCGCAAAGTCGCCCCCTACCGCATCCCCCTCGTAGGCGTGAATCAAGGCCACCTCGGTTTCCTGACCCAAGTCCCCCGCGAAGAAATGCTGAAAGAAATTGCAGGCATCCTGACCGGCAAACACCAGGCGGAAGAAAGGATACTGCTCGAAACCGACCTCATCCGCAACGGCACCCATGTGAAAAACTCGCTGGCACTGAACGACGTGGTCATCTCGCGCGGCGGCGCAGGCCAAATGATTGAATTCGAAACCTTTATCAACAAAGAATTCGTTTACACCCAGCGTTCGGACGGCCTGATTGTCTCCACGCCCACCGGCTCGACGGCTTACGCGCTGGCGGCAGGCGGCCCGATACTGCAAGCCAGCCTGCGCGCCTTCACGCTCGTCCCCATCTGCCCGCAATCTATGACCAACCGCCCCATCGCCGTCCCCGACACCTGCGAAATCGACATCCTGATTACCAAAGCCGGCGACGCGCGCGCCCACTTCGACGGGCAGTCCTACATCGATATTCAAAGCGGCGACATGCTGCGTATCCGCCGCTACCGCCACAGCCTGCGGATACTGCACCCGGGCACTTACCGCTACTACAAAACGCTGCGGCAGAAACTGCATTGGGGCGAACAGCTTGTACCTATTTCGCAACACGACTGACACCATACGCCGCACGGCTTGAAATCAACACCTTGCACCCCACCTTGCTTATCCTCGAGCATTGCGCGAAAATACCGCACAAACCATGACACACAAGGAAAGAACCATGTCAGACGAATCACCCATCATCTTCACCGACAGCTGCTGCACCAAAGTGGCCGACCTGATTGCCGAAGAAAACAACCCCGACCTGAAACTGCGCGTTTTCGTGAACGGCGGCGGCTGTTCGGGCTTCCAATACGGCTTCACTTTCGACGAAATCAAAAACGACGACGATTTCGAAATCTTGAAAAACGGCCTGACCTTCCTGGTCGATCCCATGAGTTACCAATACCTTGTCGGCGCGGAAATCGACTACACCGAAAGCCTGCACGGCTCGCAATTCGTCATCCGCAACCCGAACGCGGAAACCACCTGCGGCTGCGGTTCTTCGTTCTCGGTATAAACAACCGGCTTTGCAACAAACAGAGGCCGTCTGAAAACCCGTTTCCGGGTTTTCAGACGGCCTTTATCGATGCCCGAAGGCTTAACCGACTTTCTTCGCTTTATATTGCGGGTTAATCAGATTGGCGGGCGACAAAATATCGTCAAGCTGTTCCGCACTCAGCAAACCGAGTTCCAACACCACTTCGCGCACGTTTTTACCGGTTTGGGCGCAGATTTTGCCGACCTTGTCGCCGTTGTGGTGGCCGATAAACGGATTCAGGTAGGTAACGATGCCGATGGAGTTCAGCACATAGGCGGCACAGGTTTCGCGGTTGGCGGTAATGCCGTCCACGCATTTGTCGGCCAGATTCACGCAGGCATTGCCCAGCAGCGAGATACTTTCAAAAATTGCTTGCGCAATCACAGGTTCCATCACATTGAGCTGCAACTGTCCGGCTTCGGCGGCAAAGGTTACGGCAGTGTCGTTGCCGATCACTTTGAAGCACACCTGATTCACGACTTCCGGAATCACGGGATTGACTTTGGCGGGCATGATGGACGAACCGGCCTGCATTTCGGGCAGGTTGATTTCCTTGATGCCTGCACGCGGGCCGGATGACATCAGGCGCAAGTCGTTACAGATTTTGGAAAGTTTTACGGCCAAGCGTTTCAACGCGGCATGCACACTGACATAATCGCCGCAGTCGGAGGTGGCTTCAATCAGATTGGGCGACAGCGTGCAGGGCAGGCCGCTGATTTCGGCCAGTTTTTTCACTGCCAGCGGGGCATAGCCTTCGGGAGTGTTCACACCCGTGCCGATGGCGGTTGCGCCCAAGTTGATTTCCAGCAGCAAATCGATATTGCGTTGCAGATTGAAGTTTTCTTCTTCCAGCAGGACGGCAAAGGCTTTGAACTCCTGTCCCAACGACATGGGCACGGCATCTTGAAGCTGGGTACGCCCCATTTTCAACACGTCTTTAAATTCTTCGGCTTTGGCTTCGAAGGCCTGTTTCAGGCGGTTCATTTGCACCATCATGGCCACCGTGCTGTTGTAAACGGCCAAACGGAAGCCGGTCGGATAAGCGTCATTGGTAGACTGGCTGGCGTTTACATGATCCATTGGGTCGATGATGTCGTAGCTGCCTTTGGCTTTGCCCAAGTGTTCCAAAGCCAGATTGGCCACGACTTCGTTGGTATTCATGTTCACCGATGTACCCGCTCCGCCTTGGAATACGTCCGACGGGAATTGGTCAAGGCAGCGGCCTTTCACCAGCACTTCATCGCAGGCGGCATCAATCGCGGCGGCGACTTCGGCGGAAAGCACGCCCAATTCCGCATTGGCGCGGGCGGTGGCTTTTTTCACCATTACCATGCCGCGCACGAATTCGGGAATATCGGAAATCTTTTGCTTGGAAATTTTGAAGTTTTCTGCTGCGCGTAGGGTGTGTATGCCCCAATAGGCATCATTTGGAATTTCGCGTTCGCCCAATAAATCATGCTCGATACGGGTGGTCATTCTTTTTTCTCCAGAGTTCGTTTACATTGAAAATGCCGCCGTGCGGCAACGGCGGCATTTTGCCTGATTTAAAATATTATTCCAATAGTTTTCGCTACATTTCACTATATTAATTTTAATTGTCTACAATCGGGCAGATTATTCTAATTGTCTACAATTTTAAGCTGTTCCCAAAATGGCTTTTTACTGCCGTTTTCATCCTTTACGCCGCATAAAATGCCAAGCCAGCCAGGCGGCAATCAAAGCCCAACGGGATTTGCCGCGCGCGGCGGAAAAGGCGGCTTTCTGCGCCCAACCTTCGGAAGCGGCCGCAGCAGCGATTTCCGCCAGTTGCACGAAATCTACCCTCTGTTTTTTCCGTTGTTGCAGCATTTTGTCTTGCCGGATTTGCTCGGCGGCGATTTTCAGACGCGCCAGTTTAATTTCCAACTCCAGCAGTTCCCGCGCCTGTTTTCTTTCTTTATTCATGATCGCCCTCCTTGTTTGACAGTTCGCCGCGCAAACAGGCAATGTCGTCCCGCAGGCCGTTGAGGCTGTCGGCAAACACTCCGTTGTGTCTTCGCCAGGCAACCAATATCCGCCAAAGCATCAATATGACAGCAACGATGCAGACGGCTGCGGCGATGAAAAATACTTTCACAGCGGTGGCATCGTCGAGCAACCGGTTGAGGCCGAACAGGGCGGCAAACAGGGCGACAAACAGTAAAACGGCGGAAAAAAGCAGTGCCAACAGGGTGCGGAAGACGTTCTCCGCCTGCTCGGCCAAATCGAGATTGATGACTTGCAGCCGCAGCAACAGCAAATCTACTCCTTGGTTCAACAAGGTTTTGGTGTGTTCTATTTTTTGTTTGATGACCATTTTACCTCCTTAATGCAGAGAGGCCGTCTGAAAAAGCCGCTGACGAATAATGCGGGCGTTTTCAGACGGCCTGATTCAAGCCGTTATTAACGGCGGTTCAGCAATACGCCGACCACCAATCCGGCCAGTGCGGCAAAACCCATGGCGTAATAGGGTTTGTCATGTACTGCTTCGTCGGCCTGTTTGGCACGGCGTTTGATTTGATCGCCCGCTTCTTCCTCAAATTCGCGGAATTTCTTTTTCGCACGGGCGGAATGCTTACGCAGGCTTGCGGCAGCATCGCTTTCAAAAGCGCTCAATTTCTCTTTTGCCGCTTCCAATTTGTCACCTAGGCGGGTTTTCAAATCTTCCATTTCTTCGCTGCCTTCTTCAACGCCTTTGTTGTACAGCTCTTCAACATCGTCCATCACGGCTCGGATGTCTTCCAACATTGCGGCTTTACGGGTTTCGTAATCAGATTTGCTCATAATGTTTCCTTGTTTTCAATAGGTGAATTGAGCCTGTAGTATAACAGACAGTTTTATTACGTCCACCATGATTTATTTCAAATTTAATAATTTAGTGTAAAGTTTTGTATTAAAAGCAGCCTTTCTCAGGAAATATATGGCAATAAAGGCCGTCTGAAAATGTTTTTCAGACGGCCTGTTCATTTTGATTTTAAAAAAGTTAAGGCATCAGCATGCCGCCGTTGACGTGCAACGTTTGGCCGGTGATGTATTTGGCTTGGTCGGAAGCCAGGAACAATACTGCGTCGGCAATGTCTTGTGCGTCACCGAAACGGCCGAGTGCGGTTTGCGCCTCAAAGGTTTTGCGGACTTCTTCCGGCAGGGCGCGGGTCATATCTGTGTCGATAAAGCCCGGGGCGATGCAGTTTACCGTGATGCCTCGGCTGCCCACTTCGCGCGCCATGGATTTGGCAAAACCCATCAGGCCGGCTTTCGCCGCGGCGTAGTTGGCCTGCCCCGCGTTGCCCATCGCGCCCACCACGGACGTGATGTTGATGATGCGGCCGGAACGCTGTTTCATCATGCCGCGCAATACGGCCTTGCTGGCACGGAAGACGGATTTCAGGTTTACCTGCATGATTTCGTCCCACTCTTCTTCTTTCATCCGCATCAGCAGGTTGTCGCGGGTGATGCCGGCGTTGTTCACCAAAATGTCGAGTTTGCCGAATTCTTTTTCAATATCGGCAATCAGGTTTTCGATGCCGTCGGCTTCGGCGGCATTTAATGCCCTGCCCTGCCCGTTCCACTGTGCCAGGCGTTCGCCGATGGCGGCTGCGCCGCTGTCGCTGGTGGCCGTGCCGATGACGGTTGCGCCCGCTTGTGCCAATGTGTCGGCAATCGCCGCGCCTATGCCGCGCGATGCGCCGGTTACCAATGCGATTTTGCCGCTCAAATCTTGTGAACTCATTTTGTTTCCTGTCGGTTGGAGAAAGCGGACTTATATCACAAGGCCGTCTGAAAAACCACTTTCAGACGGCCTGCCGTTGTTTTAAAGATAAGGCCGCAAATCGCTTAAGGCGGAATGCCAGTCGCACGGCCCGATACCGAACACGGCGCGGATTTTGCCGCAATCCAAACGGGAATCGGCCGGACGCTTGGCCGGAGTCGGATAATCTGCCGTAGCAATCGACTTCACGGCAGGGATTTTCGCCAGCACGCCCTGCGCCGCCGCTTCGGCAAAAATGGTTTCGGCAAATTCAAACCAGCTTGCATACGGGCTGCCGCAATAATGATAAATTCCCGCACGTTCCGCCAACTGCCCGGGCGTGTGGCGGCGGACGATGGTAATCAGTGCGGCGGCAATGTCGGCGGCCGCGGTCGGCGCACCGTATTGGTCGGCCACGATGCCCAAGCTGTCGCGTTCGCGTCCCAGCCGCAGCATGGTTTTGACGAAGTTCTGCCCGTACGCGCCGAATACCCACGAAGTCCGCATCACCACGGCGCGGCGACAGGCGGCCAACACCGCCTGCTCTCCCGCCAACTTGCTTGCGCCGTATATGTTTTGCGGCGCGGTTGGGGCAGCTTCGTCATAAGGCGCGCCGCCCGCACCGTCAAACACATAATCGGTGGAAATATGCAGCATGGCCGCGCCGGCTGCTTCGGCGGCTTCGGCCAAATGGCGCGCGCCGTCTCGATTGACGGCAAACGCCCGTTCGGCATCGCTCTCGGCTTTATCGACCGCCGTATAGGCGGCTGCATTGATGATGTAGTCGGGACGGAAGGTTTCCACCGCCTGCCGCACGCTGCGGCGGTCGGCAATATTGAGTGCGGAGGAGTCGGGAACGGAGAGTTCGGCACAGCCCTCGAGTTGTGCTTTCAGGCAGTGACCGACTTGGCCGCTGCCGCCGGTAATCAGGATTCGGGGTAAATGAGAAGATGGCATGACTGCAATCCGAAAATGAGAAAGCGGTATTGTAACGGAACAGGCCGTCTGAAAACGAGTTTGGCGGCAGAAAATCAAGAATCCCTGTTTTGCCGCTGCCCACTTGCAGAGTAAAATATGGCGTTAGGCCGTCTGAAAAGTTTTAATTCGTTATAATCGGAATTTCAGACGGCCTGACGCTCGGTATAGCGGATGAAAAAAGACGGCTTTTCAAGGCATCGATTACCGGAGCACTCGCTTCCGCGCTGTCTGCAACTGCGCCGCCTCGCCGCTGTTCTGACCTAATCCGTACTCTATTGCGGCGGCTTCCGCCCGAAAAAACAAACTGAACCCTGCCGCACCAAGCTGCTGCCATTCCAAACAAAAAGGAAAACCGATGAACACCGAACAACGCACCGAACCGCAAGGCCGCCTGCTGCTGCGCACGATGGCCATGCCTGCCGACACCAATCCCAACGGCGATATTTTCGGCGGCTGGCTGATGTCGCAAATGGATATTGCGGGCGGCATCCTTGCCTACGAAACCGCCTGCGGCCGTGCCGCCACCGTAGCGGCCGATAAAATCGTCTTCCACCGCCCCGTTTCGGTCGGCGATGTCGTCGCCTGCTACGGCGAACTGATTAAAATCGGCAACACTTCGATGCAGATTCACATTGAGGTTTGGGTTCACTCTGCCTCCTTCGACAGCCTGAACGAACAACGCCTCGTTACCGAAGCCTTGTTCACTTACGTTGCGATCGACAAGGACGGACAGCCCCGCCCCGTTCCGCAGCTGTAAGTGCCCGTATCCCCAATCACCGTGTATTTGGTTTCGTATGCTGTGTGCGCTGCTCATGCCGCCGGCTGCGCCAAATGTGGAAAGCCGCTTCAGTTCCACATCGTCCGCACCCGGTTTTCAATTCCACTCAGGTGCGGCAATGCTGAAAAGAAGCGGCACATGTTTCAGACGGCCTCCGTATCGCTCGGAGACATCCGGTTTTTACAGCAGCCTACGTTCCTATCGCAATTAACCATCACGAAAACAAATGCAGCCGCTACAGGCCGTCTGAAATATATTTTTCAGACGGCCTGACTTCAATCTCGGCCCGACTCATCGCCTCTTTTGCTTCTGCAATCGATATTTCGCCGAAATGGAAAATACTGGCGGCCAAAACGGCATCGGCTTTTCCTTCTTTAATGCCGTCAATCAGATGCTGTATAGAGCCGACCCCGCCCGATGCGATAACCGGTATGTCCACCGCTTCGCTGACGGCACGGGTCAGCGGTAGGTTGAAGCCTTGTTTCGTACCGTCCCTGTCCATACTGGTGAGCAGGATTTCGCCCGCGCCGCGCCGCTGCATTTCAAGCGCCCATTCGACCGCATCCAAACCGGTCGGGTTACGGCCGCCGTGGGTAAAAATTTCCCAGCGGGTGTTTTCGGGATTGACGGCTTTGGCATCAACAGCGACGACTATCGCCTGAGATCCGAAAAATCCGGCGGCTTCATTGACCAAATCGGGATGGGTAACGGCGGCGGTATTGATGCTGACCTTGTCCGCACCGGCATTAAGCAGGCGGCGGATATCGGCTACAGTACGCACGCCGCCGCCAACGGTTAATGGAATGAAAACTTGGGATGCAACTGCTTCGATAACATGCAAAATGGTATCGCGGTTGTCGGAAGAAGCGGTAATATCGAGGAAAGTCAGTTCATCTGCCCCCTCGTCATTGTAACGTTTGGCGACATCGACGGGATTGCCCGCATCGCGAAGTCCGAGAAAATTCACGCCTTTGACGACGCGGCCGTCTTTAACATCCAAGCAAGGGATGATTCGTTTGCAAAGAGCCATGCGGATTACCTGTTGTCTATAAACAAACTGCCCTCTCAGAGGGCAGTGTGAAATTGTTGCGCCGTAGGAAAAACAAATAACGCGTTATCCTATTCCAAGAGCTTGCCGCCTAGGGGTTTTATACCACGAAGCATCCTGGCTCCGCCATGCTTTATCTTAGGCAACCGATACTCCATCGCACAAAATATCAGTCAAAATTCAATGCGGTCAAACCGTTCTGCCTCGGCTAAATAAAAGGAGAAAGCAGCGATTTCATGTTTTCCGGTTGCGACAACCAATAAAAACCCATACTGCCTGCAGCAGCCAAAAACAGGGTAGTGGCGAAGCTGTTGGAAAGTCTGTTAACAGCAGTCAGTACCAAAGCGACATAAATCCACTGCACGGCAACCTCTGCCACCCAAACACCATTCATTGCCGGCAGGGTCATCGCCATAAAACCACGGATAATCACGGCAATCACGATAAAACCCAAGCTTTCCGACAAGGCATAAATATCGCGGTCGGCCGACCAAATCATCCAAAATCCTAAAACAAATGCTTCCAACATTATTTTTATTCCTTCTTTCCCGTAATATTTTATATAAAAAATCAGTTATCTATTCGCCGAGAGAGTCGGCCAATTGCTGTGCTTGCGCAAAATCAATACTGCCTTCGTAAATCGCACGGCCGGTAATCGCGCCGGTTACACCGTCTTTCTCGGCGGCACACAGGGCGCGTATGTCATTCAAGTCGGTCAAACCGCCGGAAGCAATAACGGGAATGCCGACTGCTTCGGCCAGCTTAACCGTTGCATCGATGTTTACCCCGCTCATCATGCCGTCGCGGCCGATATCGGTGTAGATGATGCTGTTTACTCCGTCGTCGGCAAAGCGTCTGCCCAAATCGGCCGCACGGTGTTCGGTTACCGTTGCCCAACCGTCAATAGCCGCCATTCCGTCTTTGGCATCGATACCGACGATAATATGCCCGGCAAACTCCCGGCAGGCCTCGCGCACGAAAGCAGGATTTTTAACTGCCGCCGTACCGATAATAACGTCTGTCAGCCCTAAGGCCAGATATTTTTCGATAGTCGCCAAATCACGGATACCTCCGCCCAGTTGGACAGGAATATCGGCCGCCACCGCCGCCAGTATCTCGCGGATGGCCGGGAAATTTTTTGGCTCGCCGGCAAAGGCACCATTCAAATCAACCAAATGCAGCCGCCTCGCGCCCTGCTGCCGCCAATGCGAGGCCATATCCGCCGGTTGGTCGGAGAACACGGTGGCATCTTCCATCAGGCCTTGGCGCAGACGTACGCAGTTGCCGTCTTTCAAATCGATTGCAGGGATAAGCAGCATGGCGGTTCTTTCGGATTGGCAGGAAAGGCCGTCTGAAAAATGCCAGATAGGCCTTCAAACGGCATGTGTTTTCATGTAAACCGCATTTTACACAAATTATCCATTCCAGTGTAGAAAATTACGCAAAAGCAATAAGCCGACATCGTGACTTTTTTCCGTATGAAATTGAGTCGCGAAGACATTATCGCGACCGACAATGCAGGCAAACGAATCAGGATAGTCGCTGGTAGCAAGTACGATTTCGGAACCTTGCGGTGCAAAGTAATAACTATGGACGAAATAAAAACGGCTATCTTGCGGAATATCGCGGAACAGCGGATGCGGTTTGGTTTGATGCACGGTATTCCAACCCATATGCGGTACTTTCAGACGGCCTCTATCGTGGTCGCGCACATTCGCGGAAAAACGTTTGACCTCCCCTGCAAACCAACCCAATCCCGCAGTATCCCCTTCTTCACTGCGTTCGAACAAAAGTTGCGCCCCGACGCAAATACCGAAAAACGGCTTGTTTTTCAGGCCGTCTGAAACTGCTTCGCCCAATCCGCTGCGTTGCAGTGCGGCCATACAGTCGGGCATGGCGCCTTGTCCGGGGAAAATGATTTTGTCGGCGGCGGCCACATCTTCCGGGCGGGCACTCAACACAATCTCCGTCCCCGTTCCCGCAAGGCGTTCAGCCTCACGCACAGAGTTCAAAACCGAACGCAGATTACCCATACCGTAATCGACAATAACCGTTTTCATACCATCTCCTTTGCTATAAACATATTTTAATAGGTGGCAGGCCATATTGCATACTTATGGCAAATCTAATCATACAAGGTTGTAAAGTCAGTCGGCACGAAGTACGGTTTTTATTTCCCAGCCCACCGACTGAAACTTCCCCGGAATCACCACAGCCTTTAAACTATTTACCCATACCGTCAAAATCACAATTCACGCCTTTATCGACTGCATGATACCGTTTTCAGCAAAATCTACTCAAAAACGAGGTATTTCAATTATTAAATAATTAAACCAAACGTATATCAGTATAACAAAAAAGCAACAAAAAAGCCTTGAAACTATTTTAGTTCAAGGCGTTATACATATTAAAAAACTGCTGAAAATTAGGTATGGTGGAGGCGGGGGGAATTGAACCCACCTAGCCCGTAACCAGTAGTATGTGTATAGACAAACGCCCTTGATTTAGGGCGTTTTTTATCTGTTCATATACTACTGGCTGCGGTCATTTGTGCCACGATTTGTGCCAAACCCAACGAGGGTATTCCCATTGATACTCAAACCAACCAATACAAAAAACAAACCGCTCGGTGCCAATGTGCCGCAAATATTCCGAAAAAACGACGTTACCGGCACTTCATCCATGAAATATCATGGCATTCCTACCGCCTATTCATTTTGAAATGGTGGATGCGCCAAGTCTCGGGACGGTCTTTCAGACGACCTTGATCGGTGCTTTGGCCGTATTCGGTCTGTTGAACCAGTTGTCCGGCGGCATCGTAGCCGTAGGCGGTGATTTTGCCGTCCCAGCCGGTTTCTTGGATCAGGTTGTCGGTCGGGTCGTAATCGAGACGGTAGGTTTCGCCGTTCCGGCGGTTTGAATAATGGCGGCGTCAATGACGGCGGCGGCAAACAGCGTCAGGCCATAGAAGTGGATGACGAAGGACAAGTCAGCGGCCAAACCACACCGAG
>NZ_KV790829.1:0-4128 GCF_001807735.1 Neisseria sp. HMSC31F04
CGTGGTGTTCGCAGTTTCGGCACTCTGGGTGCGCGCACCACATCGGGCGAGGGCAGGCCGGAAGCGGTGAGGATGGCCACGTCTACCGTGCCCAAACCGCGACGCAGCGGATACACAAATGCCGCCTCTACCCCCGGTACGTCCATTGCCCAGCGGTAATAGTCGTAGGCATTACCGCCGGCGGGCGGCTGGCGTAAACGCGACAGCAGCCTGTCTAACAGCGCGGCATCGCTCTCGATATCGGTGCCGCCCACCATGCTGGTGAGCACGGCATCTGCCTCAATGCCGGCAGGCGGGCTTTGCAGTTTGGCCGGGGTATTGTCCGGCTGATTGCCGGCGGCACCGGTGCTCAGGCAGTGGCAGGCAATCAATGCCTGACCGCTGCTGTCGGTTTGGCCGGCGGCAGAAGTCTGATAGGCGATGTCGCCTACTTGGGTGACTAGCCCGACAGGCAGCACGGTATTGGGCGCGCCGCTGATGCGGATGCTGCCCGCCGCTGCGGCAGCCGCTTTGCGCCAAATGCGATACATGGCGCAATGGCGCTCCAAATAGGCGGTGTCCGCCGTATCGGCAAACACCTGCCGCAAAATCCACTCTTGATGCTGGTATTGCCCCTCGGCCAGTGCGGCCAAAGCGGTGGCGCGGGCGTAATTGTCGCTGCCGGGATGGGTGTGGGCGGCAGGCTGCTGGTTGCTCAAATCGCGCAGGTAGTCGCTGCGCAGTTGCTCAAAGTTTTTGGTTTTCATGCCAGCCGCACCTCGTGGATTAAATTCAAACTCCGGCCGCTTGCATCCACCGCCGCAATATCCAGCCGCAGCCAGCCGCGCCGTGCCAAAGAGGCAGCCACATTGATGCGGCGGGCGCGGCTGGCATCCAAAATAGGTTGCAAGGCTTGCTCGGCGTATTGCTTGGCCAGCACCGCCATGCGCGGCAGGTCTTTCATGCGGCGCAATTCGTGCAGGCGGCTGCCTAATGCAGGTTCGGCCCAGTAGCTGCCCAGCGGGGTAACCAGCCGCACATAGACTTCGTTTTCGATCCCTTGCGCGGATTGGTTGGGCTGGTAGTCGCCGGTGGTGGGGTTAAGTAAAGCGTCCATAACCGCATTATGGGTTATGGACGCCGGGGGAACTGCTTGAGGGGTTTCAGGGGTAGCCTAAATAGGGGCGGTGGTGGTACCGCCGCTGTCGCCGGGATGGGTGTGCGTTACCACTGATTTGCCGGAGGCTACCACGTCGCCGTCAGTGGTGTAGCTGCCGCCGGTTTGGCGCACATCGCCGCTAAACGTCGCGCCGTTGCCGCCTTGAATCGCCATGCCGCCGTTGCCGTTGATTTGCCCGGCGGCGGTGATTTGCTCGCTGCAATTGACATTGGGCGCCTCAACATTGACCCCGCCCGGCGCTTTGATGTTGAGCACTTGGCAGTCGATATCGATAATGCGGCCTTTTTTAAGCACGATTTTGGCGCCGTCGGCGTTGTACACCGCAGTCTCGCCCTCTTGCAGGTTGGTGATGCGGTAGGCACCGTTGCAGGTATTGACGACGATGCCGTGGCTGGTCTGGCCGCCCAAGGGCAATACAATGCAGTCACTGCCGGCAGGCGGATGGCCGGTGAAACCAACCCTGCGGGCGGTGGATAAACTTGGCCGGCAGCCATAAGCCGTCCACCTGCTGCCAGCTGATTTCCACCGCGGCGAAGCCGTGGCCGAGCGCATCCAGCAGGTCAAACAGCAGCGCCTCAAAGTCCGGCAGGCCGTAGAGCCAGCCCGCCACCTCTTCCGCCAGCTGCCGCCCGGCCTCATCGGCATTTTTCGGAGCGGATACCCGCCAATCCAAGCCGGTCAAAGCGCGTTTGCGCTTGCTCATCTCGGCAAAGATGTGGCCGTCTTTTTCCTCCATATCGGCAAACAATTCCGACTGCGCCGTGATGTCGCCGTCTTCCGCCCCTTCTAAAATCTGGTGCAGCTTCTGCGGCGTCAACCCCTTGCTCGGATGCTCGCCGATGGTGCCGCGGGCTTTGGCCAGCTGCGCGGTCTGCTCGCCCTTGCGCGGTGCTTTCGGCGCAGGCTCAGTGCTGCCTGTAATAGCGGATAAAACGGCGGTAAAACGGGATTTGATAGACATAATTAAGCGGCAAGATGCAGTTAATCTTGCCGCTATTGTCAGATGTAAGGCCGTCTGAAACCGTTTGAGCCGCCTCAGCGGGTTGTTACCAAGCGCCGCGTCCGAAAGTCAGCACCCCGTTACTGTCGTTATGGCGCGGTACGGCGGTATAGTCAATCGCACCGAAGCCGCTTTGTGCCAGCATCCACAGCATATGTAGCGCATCCGGGCCGTCGTCATGGTCGGCCATCGGGAAATGCCGCAGCTGTTGGATCAGCGTGCTTTGGCTGGCGTGCAGGCGGATGAGGCCGTTGGCCATATGCGGTTGCAGGCTCTCAATCCTCAGCAGCTTATCCGCCACCGGCTTGATGCCGCGCGCCGGAATCGGCACGCCCACCGCCGCGCCGCGTTTCACCAGCTCTGTTTTTAAAAACTCTTGAAACTGTACCGTCTCGATGCCCCACAGCAGGCAACGGTATTGCCGTTGCAGGGCGATAATGTCCTCAATGATGCGGTCGGGCAGGCGTTTTTTAATCTGCGCCTCCACCACATCCAGCACGCCGGTGCGCTTGTTAAAACCGCCCACCAGCAGCGCCGACGGGTCTCGGCTCGCACCGGCCTTGCCCAAACTCGGGTCGCAGGCGCCGAAAAACAGCCACTCGTTATCGCGCTGTACCCAAAAATGCAGGCTGTTGGCAAACGGTGCGGCATCGCCGGACACCGGGTCGTTTTGGTATTCGCTATCGAACGCCGCATGCCCCACGCGGGCGCGGATGGTCATCAGCTCCAGTACCCCGCGCGCCGCCCAGCTGGTAATCGCCCCCGCCTCCATTTCCGCGCGGTGGGCGCGGTAAAACGCCAGCGCCATTGCTTTGCCCTCGTTGCGGTATCCGATTGAGAGGTAAAGTGTTATCCAACAGCCAGCGGTAATAAGTTTTAAGCTCTACCCCCATCAGGTCAGCCATCACTTTAGATGGTCGGTGCTGTTCCTTAGCGTGCTGTTTGGCCAGCTCAATCGCATGGTCCAGAGAGGTGGCTTTCGCCTGTCGTCTGGTGGTTCTCATGGTAAAAATTTATCAATCGAGAATTTAAATTCGTGATTTTTTAGCCTGTTATCCGTACAATACATTTATGCATTAACTACACGGTGCAGAACTGGCTGGAAATTGCGTGCCGCATAACGTTGCGGCCAAATTTGTTCAGGCTTCAAACCCAGCGCATCAGCGATAACCCGCTCACTTTTCGGGTAGGGTTTGATGAGCGCGCCGTAAATAGTGGTCGGATGAACATTGGCTTGCTCGGCCAGTGCTCGGATAGTCCAACCCCGTTTTTTCAACGCAGCAATGATGTCGGCGCGGTGCCAATCCAAAGGCTCTGCGGTTACCTGTTGAGCTGTATTTTTTTTCATCTTGAGATACCTATTTTTTGTCAGTTAGGGAATTGACTAGATGTAGGTATTATAGCGTTAAGTTTAAAATTAGCAAGTCTAATTTATATCGTTAAACTTAAAATCTAGGAGATTTTATTAGGTTTAGGTATGAATATATGATTTTAATGATAATTTATTTTAATATTAACGTTATAGTTATTTATAGGCTGAGGTTAGTCTTTGTATGGAGAACTTTAACGTTGAGTTTGCAAAGAGAATGGAGATAGTTGCGAAGAGACTTGGCAGCGTCTCCGAGCTGTGCAGAAGAGTTGATGTGGCATACCCGACAGCGACCAAATGGGTAAAAGAGGGTGCTGAGCCCAGCACCACGAACCTGATTAAAATTGCCGATGCGGCTGGAGTAAATCTGCTTTGGCTTGCTACCGGACAAGGGGCTATGCTCAAAGAAGATAGCGAAGACGGCAAACAACCAGCAGCCTATGATGGCGATCAGTATGCTCAACCTGTTTTGGATACCTTGAATCGACCGGTTGATATTGAAGAGTTCGTATTTATTCCCCGCTACAACGTTAAAGTCTCTGCTGGGCACGGTTATATCGCTGAAGACGAAAAACCAAGATTCACAATGGCTTTTCGGAA
>NZ_KV790830.1:0-294 GCF_001807735.1 Neisseria sp. HMSC31F04
AGCCGCCTTCAGGCGGCTGTGTGTTGAAACCGTGATTTGGACTTGGGCGAAATCGACATCATCGAGCCAGCCGCCTTCAGGCGGCTGTGTGTTGAAACATCCGGCTGGCTGCCGCAGCCGGCTACACCATCACCCAGCCACCTTCAGGCGGCTGTGTGTTGAAACCAGCTTAACCATTACGTTACCGCGATAATCGCTGCCAGCCGCCTTCAGGCGGCTGTGTGTTGAAACGATCGGTTCAGGCAGCTACCCGCTTAGCGGCCGCCCCAGCCGCCTTCAGGCGGCTGTGTGTTG
>NZ_KV790830.1:314-603 GCF_001807735.1 Neisseria sp. HMSC31F04
GCCGCCTTCAGGCGGCTGTGTGTTGAAACCGCCCGGGCAAATCCCTAAAAGAAGCGGTTAAATCCAGCCGCCTTCAGGCGGCCGTGTGTTGAAACGCGTCCCGATGGCGCAGTCGCCATGTCTGCGCCCCAGCCGCCTTCAGGCGGCTGTGTGTTGAAACAAATCACCGTACTCCCCCACGCTTCACTCTGCCCCCCAGCCGCCTTCAGGCGGCTGTGTGTTGAAACATTAGCTCGAGCGTACTCATCGGCACTTCGCGGCCAGCCGCCTTCAGGCGGCTGTGTGTTGA
>NZ_KV790830.1:623-985 GCF_001807735.1 Neisseria sp. HMSC31F04
CCGCCTTCAGGCGGCTGTGTGTTGAAACAATCTTTACGCCAAAACGGCTAAAAGATTTTTCATATCCAGCCGCCTTCAGGCGGCTGTGTGTTGAAACTTACCATGCTCAATAGGTATGACCTTAAAACCGCCCAGCCGCCTTCAGGCGGCTGTGTGTTGAAACTACACGGAAAAGACAAAGCGGACAGACGCTTGACCCAGCCGCCTTCAGGCGGCTGTGTGTTGAAACATTCATGACCTGCTGCCACCTGCCGCATCGGGGGGCCAGCCGCCTTCAGGCGGCTGTGTGTTGAAACACGACTTCGCCGCCAAATCGTCCAACGCCTGCCGCAGCCGCCTTCAGGCGGCTGTGTGTTGAAACA
>NZ_KV790831.1:0-23688 GCF_001807735.1 Neisseria sp. HMSC31F04
GGATTTTGCAAAGGTCTCAGGCCGTCTGAAAAGCCATAAACGGTTTTTCAGACGGCCTTTTGTATTCGGACGGTTAGGCGGTTACTGAATATACGCTTTCAGACGGCCTTTCTTTATCCGCAATCAGTTTCGCCACGGCGGCGGCCAAGCCTTTCCTGTCCATGTAGTCGCGCGGGATTTCGTCGATGGCGGTATGCAGCGTATAGCTGTCGCTGCCGCTGTTGCCTAAGCCGCACGGGCGCAGGATGGTCCAGTGCAGGCCGCTTTGGCGCAGGTGGTTTTCCGCTTCGGTTTTGGCCTGAACCGCTTCGCCCAATGCCTGTTTGAACATTGCGTTCGTGTTTTCCCACTGTTCGCCGCAGCCCATGCTGGTTACGAGTATCAGGCGGGCTTGGGGGGCGTGGGCGGCCACCGCGTCGATGATGTTGATGTTGCCGGCCGCATCGCTGCGTACGCCCGCTTCGTTTTTGCCGCCGACAAAGCTGACGACGGTTTGCGGTTTGCTGTCGCGGATGACGGCGGCGCAGGCTTGCGCGTCAAGCACGTCGGCCGTTGCCGTATTTGCGCCGTGTTGTTTGAAAAACGGGTCTTCGGCCTGTTCGGGGCGGCGCAGGACGGCGGTAATGCCGTCTGAAAAACCGTCTGCCGACAGGCGCGCAATCAGTTCGCGGCCGCTTTTGCCGTTCGCACCGAATATGGTCAGCATGGTTACGCCCCTTTCCCTTCGGCAAACAGCGCGCGCATGGCTTCGATTTGGTTTTGGCGCAATTCGCCGTTTTCATCACGGCCGACATAAATCTTGAACATCGCGCCGCCGCTGCGGTTGATGAAATTGAGCGAAACTGTGGCCTTGCCCATAAACGGGCGTTCGACCAAATAAACCGCCGTGCAGTTTTCATAATAAATATGGCCGTGGATGCCGCCCGGTTCGGCTTCTTTAAAATTGTAGAAGCCGCGTCCCACGCTGCCGTCCGGCAGTTTGCCGGTTACTTCGGCAATCACGTCGGGCGTATGGGCGATAAACGTAACCGCTTCGTCCCATTTTGCGATTGCCTGCATGATTTCGACAAAACGTCCGCCGTCCGTTTTTTTCACCGTGCCGGCGGGCAGGCAGTTGATGACTTCTTCGAAACTGCATTGGAAGCGTCCGGCCAGCATTTCGAGAATCTGGCCGGGATTTTCGGCCAGTGAGTTGCGCAATACCGTTTGTTGTTCGGCAGACAGGGGGTTAGGCATAGATTGCTCCTTTTCTTCGTTTGCGGGTAGGGCAAGCATCAGCTTGCGGGTTAAGGTGGGCGACCAGTAGCGGCCGCTGGTGTTTAAATGAATCAGGCCGTCTGAATCGGGTTTGCCGGTCAAACCGAGTTCCGCCCACTGCGCCAGCAAGGCCTGCGCGCGTGGTTGCCCGGCAAACAGGCGGCTGTCTATGGTTCCGGTTTCGATATCGTGCTGCAAACGGCCGAGCAGGTATTTATTGCCGCTGTGGCGGCTCATGTAGGCGATGTTTTTTTGGCCGGCGGGCGTGGCAAGGTAACTGTCCAAATCGCTTTGCACCTGATAGCTGTATCCGCCGCCGTTGCCGCCCGCGCCCGAACCGAAGGCCAGGCAGGCCATATTCGACTTGACCAGGCGGTTGTACAGGTTGCGTTCGCCGCGTTCGGGATAGGCGAAGTGGTTGTTGCTGATTTGCCGCCAGCCCTGTTGCGCCAAATACTCGACCGTATAGGCATATTGCAGCGACTGCGTGTCGAAGCCGGCCGGCGGCGGAAACGCGCCTTTTTCTATCATGCGGTTGATGGGCAGGAAGGGATAACAGTTGAAGGCGTAAGTATCGAGACCCGACAGCGGCAGGGCGGCCGCAATGCGCAAGTCATTATGCCAGACTTCATCGTTTTGCCCCGGCAGGCCGAAAATCAAATCGGCCACGACCACGGCATCCAGCCTGCCCAGCTTTTCCAAATAGGCGGCCGCTTCTTCGCCGCTGTGCTTGCGCCCCAAACGGCGGCGGATGGCGGTATCGAAAGTCTGCACGCCGATGGAAATGCGGTTTACCCCCGCATCGATGCAGGCCTGTGCCTTGGCTATATCGAAATGGCTCATGCGGCCTTCCAGCGTAAATTCGCAATCGTCGGCCAGCGGCAGATAACGGTAGCAGGCTTTGATGAGTCGAACCAGATCGTCGGTCAAAAGCGCGGTGGGCGTGCCGCCGCCGAAATAGACGGCACGGATTTTGCCGTTTCCTTGGCGGATTTCGGCTTCCTGCGCCAACTCGGCAATGATTTTATCGGTATAGGTGCGGCTGTAATCATCTTTCCAGGCGTTGCGGTAAAAGCCGCAGAAAACGCAATGGTTGGCGCAGAACGGGATGTGCAGGTAAGCCAAGGTATCTTCCTGTAATACCGTTTGCGCCTGCTCGCGCCAAAGCCGCTGCCACTCATCGGACGGCACGTCGATGCCGCCCCACACAGGCATCAGTGCCTGCCGCTCGGGAAAAGCATCCGGTACGGCTTGCCCGTTGCTGATTTTTATTTCTCGTTTCATGGCATCATGAATCAAATAATAACGGTTATTATTCTGTGTAAAAAATGAGATATTGTTTTTGATTTATGTCAAATAATAGAAAATTATTATTAAATTTGATAGATATTATTTAAAAGTGGGGTTTATATGGGAGGAATTAAGGGTTTTAATATTTATTTAAATCATATAATTATGTTTAGAAATGGTGTGTGCAAAGCAAGGCTGCGGGTGGCGTGATTTATAGAAACCGATTCACCGGGCACTTTGCATATTCAAAAATTATCTCCTTAAGGCTAAGGAGGCAGACAAGTTAAAACGGATTGGTGGTTTATGATTCGGTTTTGATTGCATCGTTTCCGCACCGGTAATACAGAGAGGCCGTCTGAAACTTTTCAGACGGCCTCTATTGGAATACCGGAAAACCGTTTTACAACACGGATTTCACACTATCAACCACATTGTCCACGGTAAAGCCGAATTCTTTGAACAGCAGTTCGGCAGGGGCGGATTCGCCGAAGCGGTTGATGCCGACGACTGCGCCGTTCAATCCGACGTATTTATACCAGCCGTCGGCGTGTCCGGCTTCTACGGCGATGCGCGGCAGGCCTTCGGGCAGGACGGCGGCTTTATAGGCGGTGTCTTGGCGGTCGAATACGTTGGTGGACGGCATGGAAACGACGCGGACGGCGATGTTTTGCGCGGCGAGGGCTTTTTGCGCTTCCAAGGCCAGCTCGACTTCTGAGCCGGTGGCAATGATGACGGCTTGGGCGTTGCCTTGGGCTTCGCTGATGACGTAGCCGCCGCGTTTGATGTCGTTCAGTTGTTGCTCGTTGCGCGCTTGGAATCTCAGGTTTTGACGGCTGAAAATCAGGCTGGACGGGTGGTCTTCGGCTTTTGCCGCTTCCGCCCATGCGACCAAGGATTCGGCAGTGTCGCACGGACGCCATACGTCCATATTCGGAATCAGGCGCAGGGTGGCGGTTTGCTCGATGGGTTGGTGGGTCGGGCCATCTTCGCCGAGGCCGATGGAATCGTGGGTGAAGACGAACACGGGGTTGATTTTCATCAGTGCCGCCATGCGCAGGGCGTTGCGCTGGTATTCGCTGAACATCAGGAAAGTCGCGCCGAAGGGTTTCACGCCGCCGTGCAGGGCAAGGCCGTTCATGATGGCGCCCATGCCGAACTCGCGCACGCCGTAGTGGATGTAGTTACCGCCTTTTTCGCGGGTAACGGAGACGCTGCACGGCCAGTCGGTCAGGTTGGACGGGGTCAGGTCGGCAGAACCGCCCACCAGTTCGGGCAGCGCTTTGGCGAGGATTTCGATGCTGTTTTGGCTGGCTTTGCGGGTGGCGATAGTTTCGGCTTTGGCGCACACTTCTTGCATGGCCGTCTGAATATAGGCATCGAAGTTTTCAGGTAGCCTGTGTTCCATGCGGCGCACGAATTCTGCGGCTTCGGCAGGATATTTGGCTTGGTATTGCGCAAACAGTTCGTTCCATTCGGCTTCCAATTTCGCGCCTTGTTCTTTCGCGCTCCATGCGTCGTAAATTTCTTGCGGGATTTCAAAGGCGGGGTAAGTCCAGCCCAGATGTTTGCGCGTGGCTTCGATTTCGTCCGCGCCCAAAGGTGCGCCGTGGGTTTTGTGGCTGCCTTCTTTGTTGGCACTGCCTTTGCCGATTAAGGTTTTGCAGCAGATGATGGACGGTTTGCCGGTTTCGGCGCGGGCGGCTTCGATGGCGGCTTGAATGGCGGCGGTGTCGTGGCCGTTTACATTGGGTACGACGTGCCAGCCGTAGCTTTCAAAGCGTTGCGGGATGTTTTCGGTAAACCAGCCGTCCACTTTGCCGTCGATGGAAATATTGTTGTCATCATATAAAACAATCAGTTTGCCCAAGCCCAAAGTGCCGGCGAGCGAACAGGCTTCGTGCGATACGCCTTCCATCAGGCAGCCGTCGCCCAAGAAGACATAGGTGTAGTGATCGACGATGTTCAAACCGTCTTTATTGAATTCGGTGGCAAGGATTTTTTCGGCTAATGCCATGCCCACTGCGTTGGCAATGCCTTGTCCCAACGGGCCGGTCGTGGTTTCCACGCCGTCGGTGTAGCCGTATTCGGGGTGGCCGGGGGTTTTGCTGTGCAGTTGGCGGAAGTTTTTCAAGTCTTCAATGCTCAGGTTGTAGCCGGTCAGATGCAGCAGGCTGTACAACAGCATGGACGCGTGGCCGTTGGAGAGGATGAAGCGGTCGCGGTTGTAGAATTTGGGGTTGGCGGGGTTGTGGTGCAGGAATTTCGTCCACAATACTTCCGCCATTTCCGCCATACCCATGGGCGCACCAGGGTGGCCGGAGTTGGCTTTTTGGATGGCGTCGGCGGAGAGGAAGCGGATGGCGTTGGCAAGTTGGGAGGGCATGGTGTTTCCTAATAGTTGGGTTTGAAATGGGTTTGTAGGCCGTCTGAAAAAACGGGTCGGTTATTCGCCGCTTAACAGGTCGTAATTTTCGTAAACGGATTCGACGAGCGGGCTAAAGTCATCGGCGGAGAAATGGGCATGGCCGATGCCGATTAACCGGCTTAAAGGGTCGTCCGTATCGGCGGGTTCGGCATTTTCGCCGGTAACAAAATCCTGCCGTGCGCGCGCTATCATGCCTTGCACGTATTTCGCGCCCGCGCCGAGGCCGGTGAGTTTGCCGGCCGCATAGGCATCAATGTCGTCGGCGTCCATCAGACATACCAGCCGGCCGAAGCCGAAGCAGTAGCCGTAGAAGATAAAGCCCGCCACTTGAAACAGCAGTTCGTCGTTTATATCCCAGCGCGGATCGTTTGTGATGCTGGAGAAAAGGCGGTTCGCTTTGTCGTGGAAGGCTGGTTGCATGGCGGATTCCTGAGGAACGGGCGGTTTTGCCCGAGCTGTTCGTGATGAATGGGGGATGAAAAACGGTGCAAATTATAGCCGAAGCCATGCTTTTTTCCTACAAGACGGATTGGTGCGGGGGAGGGAAATTTAAGTGTTTCGGTGAAAGCGGATGCAGGGTGCATGCGTTGAAACCATCGGGAAAACAGTTTGCCGTGCATGGTGTTGATGTTGCGGCGGACGAAGCATGATTGAGGCCGTCTGAAAGATGTTTGCACGGTTTCAGACGGTCTTTTAAGCGGTTGGAGGCGGGTTTGTATGTTTCCTTTATCTTTACCTCGCCACCGCGCCGGTGGCGGTTTTGCGGATAGGCGTTGCTTGAAAGGAATGGCGGCTTCTTTTGATAAAGAGGCCTTGGCGATTGTCGGCCCGGATTGGAGGCCGTCTGAAAAGCGGGACGGCTTCAGCGGCGGCCTTCCACATCGATAATCAGCACTTCCGACTGTGATCCGAGCCGCAGCGGGATGCCCCAGAAGCCGTAGCCGGAAGTAACGAAAAAGTGGCCGTTGCCGATTTTTTCATATCCGTAGTGCAGGCGGTTGATGGCGCGGACGATGAAGTTGGCCGGAAAAATCTGGCCGTTGTGGACGTGGCCGGAAACTTGGACGTCGATGGGCAGGGTCGAATGCAGTTCGATTTCCGAAGGGCGGTGGTCGAGCAGGACGACGGGTTTGGATGTGTCGGCCTGCTCCAGCAGTTCGGCGGTTTTCAGACGGCCTCTGTCCAAATCGTCTGGGCGGCCGATAACGGTCAGGCCGCCCGTTTCGATGATTCCGTCGTTTAGCACCGTGATGCCCGCCGCTTCGATGGCGCGGGTAATCTGCCGTTGTGCGCCGAACAGATCGTGATTGCCCAATGTGGCATATACGCCCAGCGGCGCGCGCAGTTTGGACAGGTGCGGCTGCATGTGTTCGGCTTCATAGGCGGCGGTGTCGTCGTCCATGATGTCGCCCGGCAGCAGGATGATGTCGGCTTTTTCCTGTTGCATGATGCCGGCCAGTTTGTCGAGTTGGCGCGCGCCGAACAGGATGCCCAGGTGAAGGTCGCTGGCTACGCCGATACGCAGCGGTTTGGCCAAAGGCTTGTCCAATACCACGCGGTAGTGGCGGACGGTCGGGAGATAGGCGTTGTAGAGCGACAGGCAGAACAGTGAAGCCACCGCCGCCGGTGCGGCAATACGCAGGATGTGCCGGAGTTTTTTGTCGGCCACGCGCTTGCGCAGCAGCAGTTTCAATAACCAAACAAACAAGGCGGCAAAGCCGGTATACAGCAGCAAGACCATCCACAGCGCGGTCAGGCGGAAAGAGCCGTTCCACAGCCTGAGGAGGGAGAGGATTATCAGGCCGTTGCCGAAGGAAAACAGGGAGAGGCAGAGCAGCCGGCAGCCGCGTTTTTTCAGACGGCCTTCAAACTGCCAGCATAAGGCTTTGTAAAAACCGTAGGTAAACGGCTGCATCAATAAGACAAACAAGGTCAGGAAGGAGAGGAATTTCATGTATGTGTTGCGTGTGTGGTGATTCGGACGGATTGTATGCCGTCCGGCGCGAGTGGCGGCAGGGGTTATGATAAGAAAGCCGCCCGCGGATGCATACCTCGGGACGGCTGAAAGCTGATGATGCGGGTGTTTAGTATTTTACGCGCACGCCCGCGGATACTTCGTGGGTGTGTACTTTTACACCGTCGAATTTGCCCCAGTGGTTGTAGCGGTAGCCCGCATCCAGGGCGATGTTTTGATTGATGTCGTAACCGATGCCCGTCATCACGCCCAAGCCGGTTTTGGTTTTGCGGGTTTCATAACGTTCGATAAAGTTTGAACTGTATTCCGTTGTGTCAAACGATACGCGGTTGAGGCCTACGCGTGCGCCGACATAAGGTTTAACAGGGGATTGCAGGTTGATGTCGTAAATGGCGGAAACGCCGAAACTTTGGAATTTGGCTTTCGCGTCATAATTGGTGGAGCTGCTGATTCTGCCGCTTTCTTTGTGGGATTTGTAGTGGGTGTAGTCGGCTGCCACACGGAAATCGCCAAAGTCGTAACCGCCGGACAGGCGCGGGCTGAAGCCTTTTGCCGTCACGCTTTCGCCGTGAGCCTTGCCTTTTACCGAAGCATGGCCGACATCGCCTTGGATATAAAATCCACGGTGTTCGTCTGCCAGTGCAATGGCGGGAAGGGAAAGGGCAACCAGTGTAGCCAGAATTTTTTTCATGATGTTGTTCCTCGTAGGTGGAAAAAATTATTGATGGCCATCAGTCTCTCTGCAACTGTTGGCTGTTTGGATTGTATTGCGTTCCGTCTGTTACAACAATCACATTTTTCATTGAAAAATTGCAAGCCCCCGAAGTTTGGTACTTCGGGCGGCTTGCGTGAATACAGATGGTTTGAAAAATTAGAATTTCACACGCACACCGGCAGATACTTCGTGAGTGTGTACTTTCACGCCGTCGAATTTGCCCCAGTGGTTGTAGCGGTAGCCAGCATCTAAGGCAACATTTTGGGTGATGTCGTAGCCGACACCAGCCATCACGCCAACACCGGCTTTGGTTTTACGGTAAGTTTCAGTTTCGCTGTATGTAGCAGTTTTAAAATGATCATCGAAAGAGACACGGTTGATACCTACACGCGCACCGACATAAGGCTTAACAGGGGAATTTAAGTCAAAATCATAAATGGCTGATACGCCTACGCTTTGGAATTTCGCTTTATAGTCTGAAGATGACAAAGAACCTTCTTGATGCAATTTAAGAGTTTTATAGTGGGTGTAGTCGGCGGCTACGCGGAAGTCGCCGAAGTCGTAGCCTGCGGACAAGCGTGGGCTAAAGCCTTTCACTTTACCTTTATCTTCGCCGGTTTTGGCTTTAAGTGTCGAATGGCCGACATCACCTTGAATATAGAAACCACGGCTGTCATCTGCCAATGCAACAGTTGAGATAGACAGGGCAATGAGTGTAGTCAGAACTTTTTTCATGTTTGTGTCCTTGATTGGAATGATTAAGGGGTATTGCCGCCGGATAATTATTCAAATCCAACGGCTATCCCGATTGTATTTTATTATGATAAAACAAACAACATGAAAACTGTCTGTCACGGCCTTCGTCAGTAGCCTGTGGATGTTACATTTTGGCGTATCAAGGTCGTCTGAAAAAAATCTAATCCTACAAAAAGCACTGCAACAAATCGTTTAAAAACAACCGTCCCCGTTCGGTCGGGCGGAACACGGTCGGGTCGGTTTCCAGCAGACCTTTTTGTCTAGCCGTTTCGATTTGTGCCATGATTTTGGCGGCAGGTACGCCTGTGCGTTCCTGCAACATCGCGGCAGGTACGCCGTCAGTCAGGCGAAGGGCGTTCATCATGAATTCGAACGGCAAATCTTCAGCGGCAACGGTTTTGCGTTCGACGGCTTCACTCGGTTGGCTTTGCATTAAGGCGAGGTAGTCGTTGGGATGGCGGCGGCGGACGGTGCGCTCGATGCGGTCAGGATAGGAGATTTTGCCGTGCGCGCCCGCGCCTATGCCCAAATAATCGCCGAACTGCCAGTAGTTCAAATTGTGGCGGCACTGCATGGCAGGTTTCGCAAAAGCCGATGTTTCGTAATGGATAAAACCCGCACCTTCCAGCGCGCCGTGTACCGCGTCTTCGATGTCGAGGGCGGCTTCGTCTTGCGGCAAACCTTTCGGCGGCGTATGGTCGAACGGCGTGTTCGGCTCCATCGTCAGATGATATGCGCTGATGTGGGTCGCGCCCGTGGCGATGGCGGTTTGCACGTCGTCTAATGCCGTCTGAACAGTCTGGTTCGGCAGGGCATACATCAAGTCGATATTGACTTTATCAAATAATTTCAAGGCGGTAGCTATGGCAGTTAAGGCTTCTTTGCCGTTGTGGACGCGCCCCAGCCGCGCAAGCATATCGTCGTTGAAACTCTGTACACCAATAGAAAGCCGCGTGATGCCTGCATCTTTAAATCCTTGAAACTTTTCGATTTCAAACGTACCCGGATTGGCTTCCAAAGTAATTTCCGCTTCCGGCTGCAAGCGCAACAGCGAACGCACGCCGCTCAACAAACGGTCAATCGATTCCGCCTGAAACAGGCTGGGCGTACCGCCGCCGAAAAATACCGTTTCCACCGGTCTGCCCCAAATATTGGGCAATTCGAGCTGCAAATCGGTCAGCAGCGCGTCGATATAGGCGGCTTCGGGCAATCCGTTTTTCAGGCTGTGGGAATTGAAGTCGCAATACGGGCATTTTTTGATACACCACGGGATGTGGATGTAGAGCGACAGGGGCGGCAGGGCGGTGAGTTGTCCGGCTTGGGAGAATGTGATTTGGGTCATGGTGTGTTTTGGGGATTGAGGCCGTCTGAAATTTTTTCAGACGGCCTACCGATTGATTTATAAGGCTTCGATTTTTCTCAACAATTCCCGCAACGCCTGCCCCCGGTGGCTTTCGGCGTTTTTGATTTCGGGGGCAAGCTCGGCGGCGGTGCAGTTGTGTTCGGGCAGGTAGAAATGCGGGTCGTAGCCGAAGCCGTTGGTGCCTGCGGCTTCTGCCTGCCATTGTCCGCGCCATATGCCTTCGGCGATGATGGGCTGCGGGTCGTTTTCGTGGCGGACGAGGACGAGCACGCAGACGTAGTGGCAGCTTTTGTCGGTTTTGTCGGCGAGGTCGTCTGAAAGGCGTTTGTTGTTGGCGGCATCGGATTTGGGATTGGCTCCGGCATAGCGGGCGGAGAAGACGCCGGGTGCGCCGTTTAAGGCGGCGGCGCAGATGCCGGAGTCGTCGGCGAGCGCGGGCAGGCCGCTGTGTTTGGCGGCGTGGCGGGCTTTGGCGAGCGCGTTCTCAACGAAGGTGTGGTATGGTTCGGGGCATTCTGGCGTGTCGAACTGGGATTGCGGCAGGACTTCGATGTTCAAATCGGCGAAGAGGCGGGTAAATTCTTTGAGTTTGCCTGCATTGCCGCTGGCGAGGACGATTTTGTCGAACATGGGTTTTCCTTAGCGGGATTGGTTTTGCTGTTCGCGCATTACTTTAGCGCGGGCGTGTTCGCGGACGAAGAGGCCGAGGCAGGCGACTTGGCCGAAGACGACACCGAATGCGAATAGGAAGGCGGCGACGGCGAATTGTTTGCTTTGGATGGAAAGCAGGTACGCGCCCAGCGTTACCAATGCGATGAAGAGCAGGGTGAAGAGGAGGGTCAGGATGAGGAAGGTTCGGCGTTTGGTCATGGCGGTAAACGGGGTTAGGTGGTTCGGGAGGCCGTCTGAAAAGCGGGGAGTGTGTTTTCAGACGGCCTTTTTTGTTTATCCTGCCGTTTCCAGCCTGTCGAGCAGGGCTTCTGCGGCGGCGGAGACGAGGCGGAAGGTTTCGGCGAAGTCGCCCGTGTACCAGGGGTCGGGCACGGCCCGGTAGCCGCTGTCGGGAATCAGGTCGGTGAGCTTGAACTGTTTTCCGGGGCGGCGGCCGAACTGCCGTTCCAGTTCGGCCAGGTTGTCGTCGTCCATGGCGATGATGAGGTCGTAATACGCCGGGTCTTCGCGGCGGATTTTGCGGCTGGAAAATCCGTCGGCGGCAATGCCGTGCGCCTTGAGTTCGGCCCGGGTGCCTCGGTGCATGTCTTCGCCGTCGTGCCAGCCGGACGTGCCCGCGCTGGCGGTTTCGACGAGGTGCGACAGGCCGCGTTCGGCGGCTTGGTGGCGCAGGACGTATTCGGCCATCGGCGAGCGGCAGATGTTGCCGAGGCAGACAAACAGGATGCGGCGTTTGTTCATGAGTGTCCGCCGTCGCCGTAGAGCGGGTTGTGGCCGGGCAGTTTGACCGCTTGCGAGTAGGTGGGCAATTCGTCGTTTTCGCCTATGGGGTCGTGCAGCAGGCGGATGTTTTCCACTTGGCATTCGGCCAGCAGGTCGAGGAAGTTTTGCTGCACGATTTCGATTTTGTCCATCGGCGAGAGCGGCCAGGTGAAGGTTTGCGGCTGGAGTTCGAACTGGCTGTCGGTGGCGTTGAAGCCGAATACGAGTTTGCCGCCTTCCTGTGAGGCCATGACGACGCCGACGCGCGGGCTTTGCAGGCGGATGGAGCGGATGGAGTTGGCGGTGAAAACGTCCAAAGCCATACGCAGGCGCATGTGGCCGGCATCGGTAAGTGCGGCGGGCGGGCTGTCGGGGGAGAGGGGGTTGGCAAACAGGGTGACGCCGGGGGCGGACAGGGCCTGCTGCCATACCTGCATCAGCGGCAGGGCGGCTTCTTGAAGGTTTTTGCCCAAGGCGGCGGTCAGTTCGCGGCCGCCGTAGCCCAGTGCGAAGGCCGCGCTGACGGATTGGCCTTCGACCAGCGGCAGGCTGTCGTTTTGCGGCAGCGAGGCGGCGAATTCTGCGGCGGCTTCGGCGTTTTGCTTGGCTTTGAACCATTGTCCGGCATTGATTTCGGAGATTTGTCCGGCGGTGAACAGTTGCGGCAGCCAGGTGGCGCGGGAGAGGGCGCGAGTGTGCGGGTAGTTGGCCAGGCAGGCGGAGAGCTCGGGCACGGGTGCGGCGGCGGTGAGGGCGGCGGCTTGTTTGCAGCCGGCAACCAAAATCACGGGCAGGGCGAACCATTGTATTTCTTCGTCGGTTTTGGCCTTCAATACGTCGTTGAGCGCGGCCATCATGGTGCCGTATGCGGCCTCGCTCGGGGTCATGCTGAGGGCGACGGAAAGGTTGAGGTAGAAATTTTGCGACAGCATGCCGTAAATCTGCGCGCGCAGTGCTTCTGCGGCCAGTTTGCCCTGTGCGCCGCCGCGCGCGGCCTGTTCGGCGTGCATCAGCAGTTCGCGCTTGACGGGTTCGGCGGGGTAGGGGCGGGTGTCGGGGAGATAGCGGTGTTCTGACATGGTGTTTCTGCCTTTGTTTTGATGTGTCGTGTGAAAGGCGGCGATTATAACGCAAACCGTATCTTGAAAGGCCGTCTGAAAGCATCGGGGCGTTTTTCAGACGGCCTTTTTCCGCCGCGTGGGGCGGAGGCGGGTTTTACGGTAAAATGGTGCCGATTTTACGACACCGGAAACAAGGAGCGACCATGTCCGCCGAGCTGGAAAAACAATTGCTGCCGCACCGCAATGCGATAGACGAAATCGATGCCTCCGTTTTGAAACTGTTGAACGAACGCGCCGTCCATGCGCGCGCCATCGGCGAATTGAAGGGGACGGGCGCGGTATACCGCCCCGAACGCGAGGCGCAGGTGTTGCGGCGGATTAAGGAATTGAACCGGGGGCCGCTTTCGGACGAAGGCGTGGCGCGGCTGTTCCGCGAAGTAATGAGCGAATGCCTGGCGGTGGAACGCCCGCTGACCATCGCCTACCTCGGCCCGGCCGGCACGTTTACCCAGCAGGCGGCCGTCAAGCATTTCGGCCACGCCGCCGACACGGTGGGCTGCAATACGGTGGACGAATGTATGCGGCAGGCTGAATCCGATCAGGCCGATTATGCCGTCGTGCCACTGGAAAATTCCACCGAAGGTTCGGTCGGCCGTACGCTGGATTTGCTGGTGTCCTCGCCGCTTCGGGCCTGCGGCGAAGTGGTGTTGCGCATCCACCACCAGTTGTTGCGCAACCGCGAGGGGCTGGACGGCGTGCAAACCGTTTACGGCCACGCGCAGGCCTTGGCGCAGTGCCACGACTGGCTGGGCAAAAACCTGCCGGACAGCATCGTCCGCGTACCGGTGTCGAGCAATGCCGAAGCCGCGCGGCTGGCGGCGGCAGACGGCTCCGCGCTGGCCGTTGCGGGCATAACCGCCGCCGAAATCTACGGCCTCACCGTTTTGGCGCGGAACATCGAAGACGAGCCGAACAACACCACGCGCTTTCTGGTGTTGGGCAAACAGGACACTGCGCCGAGCGGGCGCGACAAAACCTCGCTGCTGTTTTCCACCCCCAACCGCGCCGGTGCCGCCGCCGAACTGCTCACGCCGTTCAGCGAGGCGGGCATTTCGATGACCAAATTCGAAAGCCGTCCGAGCAAAACCGGCTTGTGGGAATATGTGTTCTTCATCGACATCGAAGGGCATAAGGACGACGAAACCGTCCGCCGCGTCTTGGCGCGTTTCGCCGAGCGCAACGTTTTCGTCAAAATCATCGGCTCTTACCCCGTGGCCGTGCTGTGATGGCGAAATCAGGGAAACGCCCCGTACGGCGGCCGCTTTCAGACGGCCTCCATACCTTTAACGCCCGACTAAGGAAACAGAGATGGAAAATATCTTATTGCGGCAACTGGAAAACGTGCTTTGCGAAGGCATGAAGGTTCCCGAAGAGTTGCGCCGGCTTTATCAATGGATTGAAGACAACGGGTTTTACGAAGACCGCGAAGGCATCCGCTACGGCTATCTGTACCCGCAGCAGGCGTTACGGGACAGTTGGACCGATACCGAACGCGAAGGCGGCACCATCATCTCGTTCTATGCCGACAGTAGGGAAGAACAGGACGAGACCGTTACCCGCTACTACGGTAATAAGGATGAAGAAATAAGCAGCCGTCTGTGCATATTCAGCCAAACGGGCGCGGAAGGTTCGATGGGCGCGCTGTGGCTGGACGACGAAGGCGAAACGCGAATCGTCCACCTCGGCTCCGGTTCGGGTTCCACCATGCTGTGCACGCTGGCGCAAAACGGCCTGGATTTCCTGCGCCTGCTGGCCATCGGCTACGACGAAATCTGCTGGGATTCCGAACTGCCGCTGCCGCCGAACCACGACGAAGACGAACTTTTTGTCAAACCCAACCTGCCTTTCCGCGCATGGGTGGAAAACACCTTCCGCACCACCATCCCCGAATTGGGCACGGAGATTGTTACCCCCGTACAGATGGGGGAGCAGGAAAGCAAGGGCGATTCGTTTGTCGAATGGTCGAACAAGGTGGTGAGGTAAAGCATGGTGGAAAATCCCGCCTGCGGCTTCCAACCGGAAACCGCCCCGTCCCCGCCCGCCGCCTGCGCCATACTCGGCTTCGGCTACCTCGGCCGCCCGCTGGCCGAGCGGCTCTATCAGCACGGCTGCCGCGTCTCCGCACTGAAAAGGCGGCTCACGTCCGACGACATCAACCTGCCCATCGGGCTGCACACCGCCGATTTAAACCAAACCCCGCTTTCAGACGGCCTCTTCGCCTGCTGGCAGGGCATTCCGACTTGGATTTGCCTGCTGCCCCCTTCGCCCTTTGCCGACTATCCCGCACTGATTGCGGCATGGGTCGCAGCAGCGGAACGGTATGGCGCGGAACATCTGATTTTTACCGGCAGCATAGGCGTTTACGGGCGGCGGGAGCGGGTGTGCGACGAAGACAGCCCGCCCGATGATGGAGATGAAAAAGCCGTGCGGCTGCTGGCGGCAGAGCAGGCGGTGCGGGCAAGCAGCGTAGCCGCCACCGATATTTTGCGGCTGGGCGGCCTCTACGATGCCGAACGGCATCCGCTGGCGACCGTTGCCAAAAACGCAGGCCGTCTGAAAGGCGGGGAAGCGGTCAATATGCTGCACCGCGACCGCGCCGTTTCCGCCCTGTTTCAGACGGCCTGTACGCCCGACGGACACCGCCTGAGGAATCTGGTGGAAACCCCGCACCCGTCCCGCCGGAGCTTCTACGCCGCCGAGGCCGCCAAACTCGGCCTGCCCGTGCCGCAATTTGCCGAGGGCGGCGGACGGGGCAGGACGGTGCAAACCCGATACGGCGATTTTTCTGCTATATTGCAGCTTGCCGATACGGCAGGATGAAACACGCGGCCGGCGCGGGCGGTTTGAGGCCGTCTGAAAAAACGCCGGACAGACAGAGACACGCAACGCGACACCGCAGAAACAATGAGGCCGTCTGAAAGCAAAGCCCTAACGGAGCCCAACCGTTCAGACGGCCTCGAAAGACAGAAAACGATATGCCGACACTTTCCATATTCAACCACATCATCCGTCAAAACCCCGAAACGCAGGCCGTACTGGCGGGCTACAACGGCATCGTCCTCACCATCCGCGCTGCCGGTTTCACCCTGCACGGCCGCTTCAACAGCGAAGGCCTGTTCGAACACAGCCCGCACGCCACCGATGCCGTACTGGTGTTCCGCGACAGCGTATTGCGGAAAATGCTGAACGGGCAGCAGCCCGGCGTGGGCGATTTTGAAATCGAAGGCGACATGGCCTTGGGCTTCAGGCTGCTGACCGTCATCGGCGGCCTGCGCTATCGGGCCGACCGCGATTTGAGCCGCCTGTTCGGCGAAGAGGCGGCGGAACGCATAGGCGGGCGCGGACGGAAAATCGCCGGCACGCTGAAATCAATTGGCCGCAGCCTGTTGGAGCAGGGCGCGGATTTTTCCCGGGAACCCGAATCGCCCGTGGTTTCGCGCGAAGAATTCGAGCAGTGGGCGGAAGAGGTCGAACGCCTGCGCGACGACATCGCCCGCCTGCATGCGCGCTTGGATAAGTTTGAGCGCGATTGGTAAATCCGAATATCATCCGATAAAAAAGCCGTCTGAAAGCCTGTTCCGCTTGGTTGGAACTTGGTTTTCAGACGGCCTTTTGTATTTGCCCGGCGGCTGTTTGCAAGAGTGGAAGAGGGGGCGGTCATGCGATTTTCGGTTAGAAGGAATACGTCAGTGCCGCGATGCCCGGCCTATGGTGAATCGAAAAAAGGACTTTCCATACCGTCCTTCTCACCTGGGCGGGAATGAGACGATTCGGCCTTTTCCATGTTGATTCCAGGCAAAAGGCCGTCTGAAAGTATGGCTTCCTGCATGGAACGGCTTTCAGACGGCCTTTGACGTTGAGGCGGCATTTGGCTTTACGCCTTTACGCCTGTCCGTTTTCCCGTGCCGAACCGTATTTGTCCCACAGCAGGCGCGGGTCGAAATAGTGCGCCGACAGCATGGTCAGCAGCACCACGAGGCAGAAATACAGCGAGGCGGGGCCGGGGGTAACGCGGGCGATGTTGGTGTGGAACGTGCTCATCAGGATGATGATGACGAAAATATCAATCATCGACCAGCGGCCGATTTTTTCCGTAATCCGGTACAGCAGGGAAACTTTGCGGATGTCGAACGGCACACCGTAGCGGCTGCACAGCAGCAAAAAGGCCATGGCGAAAATCTTCAAGACCGGAATCATGATGCTCGCGCTGAAAATAATCGCCGCAATCGCACGGTCACCGCTGTCCCACATAAAGATGATGCCGCCCATGATGGTGCTGATTTCGGTAACCGTCGGGTTGGAGGAAATCATAATCGGCAGCATGTTGGCGGGGAGGTAGAGCACCGCCGCCGCCAGCAGGAAGGCCCACGACAGTTTCTCGCTGTTCGGCCTGCGGGTGAAAAGATGGGTGCCGCACACTTGGCAGAGGATTTCTTCAGACGGCCTGAAGTAGCGGCAGCGGCTGCAACAGATTTTACCTGTGTTGTCGGCATAAATCGTGGTGTGGCCGCGCAGGCGGTGGATTTGGTAATACACCCAGTGTTCGGGGACGGACAGCGTGGTTCGCAACAGCAGCAGCACCATCGGGAACATCAGCCAGAATGAGCTGCCGAAATCCACCTGCACCACGTCGCCCAGTTTGATGTAGGCGACCAAGGTCGAAATCAGGAAAACGTCGGCCATCACCCAGCTTCGCAGCCGGACCATCGTCCGCGTGGCCATCAACAGGCCGGGCAGGGGACTTTGTACCGCCAGCGCGCCGTAAACATAGAGGCACAACAGCAAAAACAGCAGCGGCAGGCCGAAAGTAAAAACGAACATGACTTCGGCCAAAAAACCGAAGTCCTGCAAAATCAATACTTCCAGCATAAACGGCAGCGTCAGCCGTTCATAAACGCCTATGGTGCTGACGGTCATGAACATGCCGCTGTACACGCACAGAAGCAGGATGAGCGTGGCCAAGGCCAGCGCGAGCGGGGTGGTAAAAGGACGGTTTTCCACCCGCACCAGTTCGTGATGACAGCGCGGGCAGTCTGCCTGCCGCCCCTGCCCAAGCATCGGAATCTCAATCAGCAGGCCGCATTCGGGACAGTTCAGGCTGTGCGCGGGCAGCATCAGGCGGCGCAATTTCGGCCGATGCCGTCTGAAAAGATGTTGCGGCGCGGTTGTCTGGCGGAACAGGGGCATGACGGATAAGGAAAAAACGGAAAAGGCGGATTATACGGATTTTGCCGCCCGGGCGGAAACCGGCGTGCGGAACGGAAAAAGGCCGTCTGAAAACAAGGTGTTTCAGACGGCCTGCAACTTCATTTTTTATTCGTCCTGCAATAAAACCGACGGCCGCTGTGCTTTCCTCAGCTCTTCCACTTCATCCAAAAGCCGCATAATCAAGCCCAACGCAGGGATGCCGGCCTCAAAATCACGGCTCAGACGCTGTGCGCGGCGGATGCGTGCAAGGTGGAAACCGCTGAACGTAGTTTGTTCGGGCTTGCCGCCTATGCTGATGATGTCTTCCTCGATGAGTTCCAACAGCCAATCGCGGCGGCAATGGCTGACAGCAATGATTTCTTCGAAAGTCAATGTGATGTCGGTGGATTGCGTCATGGTTTATCCTTCCTTTCATGCGTGTTTCGTAGCGAAATGCTCTGCCAGTTTCTCCCATGCGGCACGGTCGGCTTCGCTTTCCGCAACAGGGACATTGATGCGGATATTCAAGTATAGGTCTCCCGCCTCTTTTGCCGGAATGCCCTTGCCTTTAAGACGGATGGTTTTGCCGCTCTGAGTGTTGGCAGGCAGATTGACCTGTAAGCGGCCGGATGCGGTAGGAACGATGATTTTGCCGCCCAATACCGCTTCCCACGGTTTGACGTCTATCGTCTGATATACGTCTTTTCTGTTTTTGACGTATAAGTCTGGCCGGTCGTGGAACTTGATTTTCAAGTACAAATCACCGTTTGCTCCGCCGTTGCTGCCCGGCAGTCCCTGCCCTGCCAGACGGATTTGCTGGCCTTCGGCGATGCCTTTGGGGATTTTGACGTTGAGGGTTTTGCTTTGGTAAACCATACGGCCATATTCGTCCAAAGTCGGCACATTCAAAGTCAGACTGCGCTCCGCACCGGTATAGGCTGCGTAAATATCGATGCTCAATTCAGCGTGTTGATCCTCTCCCTTGACAGGGCCGCGCGGCTGCTCGGGTCGGGAGCGGGCGTGGCGGAACGATGAAAACAAGTCTTCAAAATTAAAGTCACCCGCGCCGAACGGCTCTCCTTCCCGGTACTCATAACGGAAGCCTCCGCCGTCGAAACCGTTGCCGAACGGGTTACCGCCTTGTCCGAACGGATTGCCCCCTGCGTTGCGACCATAAGGGTTTGCCAGCATTTCATCATACTCGGCACGTTTTTCTTTGTCGGAAAGCGTCTCGTAAGCACGATTAATTTCCGCCGTACGCTCAACGGCATCCGGCTCTTTGCTCACATCAGGATGGTATTTGCGCACCAGCTTTCGATAGGCTTTTTTAATAGCAGCTTCATCCGCATCTTTAGCGACGCCCAATATTTCATAATAATTTTTTTCTGTCATAAATTCAGTTTCTCATGGTTATAAAAATCTAAATCCGATGGTGCTCTAACTTGAGTCGTCCGTGCGTATTTCAAGGCTTCCGGCAGGGTCTTGGACGGTGGCCTCCGGTTTTTCAGACGGCCTTGGGCGGGGATGCGCCGGTCAGCTTAAAAACAGGCGGTAGGCCGGATTGCCGGTTTGGTCTTCGTAGACATAGCCCACGCTGTCGAGGAAGGCGGCGAAGGCGGTTTCATCTTCGGCGGGAACGTCGATGCCGACCAGGATGCGGCCGTAGTCCGCGCCGTGGTTGCGGTAGTGGAAGAGGGTAATGTTCCAGCTGCTCTGCATGTGGTTGAGGAAGTGGCGCAGCGCGCCGGGGCGTTCGGGAAATTCAAATGTAATCAGGCGTTCGTTTTTCACTTTGTGGCTGCGGCCGCCGACCATATAACGGATGTGGATTTTGGCGATTTCGTCCTCGGTCAGGTCGGTGTTGGGCAGGCCTGCGGCGGTGAGTTCAGCCGCGATGGCGGCACGGTCGGCCGAGCCTGTGGTTTGGATGCCGGCAAAGATGTGGGCGGTGTCGTCGTCGCCGTAGCGGTAATTGAATTCCGTGATGCTGCGGTTGCCCAAGGTGTTGATGAATTTGAGGAAGCTGCCGGGGCGTTCGGGGATGGAAACGGCGAAAATGCCTTCGTTGCCTTCGCCCAGTTCGCTGCGTTCGGAAACGTGGCGCAGGCGGTGGAAGTTCATGTTGGCACCACTGTTGATGGCAATCAGGGTTTGGCCTTCGCAGTTTTCGCGGGTGACATAGGCTTTCAGGCCGGCCAAAGCCAATGCGCCGGAAGGTTCGGTAATGCTGCGGGTGTCGTCGAAGATGTCTTTCAGCGCGCCGCAGATGTCGTCGGTGTCTACCAGGATGATGTCGTCCAAAAGGTCGCGGCAGATGGCGAAGGTGGTTTCGCCCACCAGTTTGACCGCCGTGCCGTCGGCAAACAGGCCGACGTCTTTCAGTTCCAAACGTTCGCCCGCTTCAATCGAACGTTTCATGGCGCAGGCATCGAATGTTTCCACGCCGATGACTTTGATTTCGGGGCGCACGTTTTTGATAAAGGCCGCAATGCCCGCCGCCAGCCCGCCGCCGCCGATGGGGACGAAGACGGCATCAATCGGCTTCGGATGCTGGCGGATGATTTCCATGCCGATGGTGCCTTGTCCGGCGATGACGTCGGGGTCGTCGAAGGGCGGGATGTAGGTCAGGCCGCTTTCGGCCACCAGTCGGACGGCGTGGTCGTAGGCATCGTTGTAGGATGTGCCTTTCAATACGACTTTGCCGCCGCGTTCTTTAACGGCGTCTACTTTGATTTGCGGGGTGGTTTCGGGCATGACGATGGTGGCGCGGCAGCCCAGCGTTTGTGCCGAAAGGGCCACGCCTTGCGCATGGTTGCCCGCGCTGGCGGTAATCACGCCGCGTTCGAGTTCGGTCGGGCTTAAAGCCGCCATTTTGTTGTATGCGCCGCGTATTTTGAAGGAGAAAACGGGCTGCAGGTCTTCCCGTTTGAGCAGGATGTTGTTTTTCAGACGGCGTGAAAGATTGCGGGCGGGTTTGAGCGGGGTTTCGACGGCGACGTCGTAAACGGAGGAGGTGAGGATGCGGGTGAGGTAGTCTGCGTAAGGGCGGGTGTCCATGATGTTAAATTTTTTTTACGAAAGGTAAAACCATACCCGCAGGTTGGAGCGAACGCAAGAAAAAGTTAGCAAAGGCGGGGGCTGTCGGTATAATGCGGCTTTTTTCGCCGATATGCCGCAAATGGTTAGTGCGGCGGCGGAAATTTTTCAGACGGCCTCCGGCCTGAAAACCCCATTACTTTCCCCATAATTCGTTGTCCTATGAAAAAATATCTGACTGTGGCGGCATTGGCCGTCGTCCTTTCCTTTCAGACGGCCGATGCCGCCCGTAGCAAACATAAATACAAGAACAGATACAAACGCCCCGTCGCGGCAGCAACAGCCGCTGCGGCAACGGCTGCCGCTTCGGCCGTGCCGGGCGAGAATGCGGCTTCCGAGCCGGACGTTCTGCCGCCCGAGCCGGTTCCGCAGGCTTCGACCGCGCCGGAAATCGCCGCCGCCGCTTATTTGGTGCAGGATTTGCAAAGCGGCCAGATTCTGACCGGCAAAAACCTCGACAAGCAAATCGAACCGGCATCGCTGACCAAATTGATGACGGCCTATCTGGCCTTTAAAGCCTTGGAAGAAGGCCGTCTGAAAGCCGAAACCATGCTGACGCCGTCTGAAACCGCCTGGCGTGCCGAAGGTTCGCGCATGTTCCTCAATGCGGGTAAACCGGTGGCGGTGGGCGATTTGCTCAAAGGCCTGATTGTGCAGTCGGGCAACGATGCCGCCATCACGCTGGCCGAAGCGTTGGGCGGCAGCGAGGCGGGCTTTGCCGACATGATGAACGCCGAAGCAAAACGCTTGGGCATGAGTAAAACCCATTTCGTCAATGCCACCGGCCTGCCGTCCGACGGCCACATGAGCACGGTGCGCGACCTGGCCATCCTGTCGGCAGCGATTATCAAGGATTATCCGAAGTATTATCCGATTTACTCGATGCAGTCCTTCAAATATAACAACATCGAGCAGCCCAACCGCAACCTGTTGCTCTACCGCGACCCGAATGTGGACGGCCTGAAAACCGGCCACACCAACACTGCCGGCTACAACCTGATCGCTTCGAGCAAGCGCAACGGCCGCCGCGTGGTTTCCGTGGTGGTGGGAACGGAAAGCATTGAGGCGCGTGCGGGCGAGAGCAGCAAACTGCTGAATTGGGCCTTGCAGGCCTTCGATACGCCCAAGGCTTACGATGCAAACACCCCGGTTTCGTCGGTAAAAGTGTACAAAGGGCAGGAAGACAACGTAAACATAGGTTTCTTGGAACCCGTCTACCTTACCATCCCGCACGGCGAGGGCAACAAAGTCAAACCGGTTTTGGAAACCGTGCAGCCCGTTTTGGCACCGATTGAAAAAGGCCAGGTGCTGGGCAAACTGAAAATCACCTACAACGGCCAAGTGCTGGCCGAACGCAAAGTCGTCGCGCTGACGGCCGTGGACGAGGCGGGCTTTTTCGGCCGCCTGTGGGACAGCATCAAGCTGTGGTTCAAAAACATGTTTGCCGACGAATAAGCACGGCCGTGCCGTGTCGGCGGCGACCTTCCTGCAAAATTCGCGGGTCGGCCGCCGCTTCCTTCTGCGCAGACAGGCCGTCTGAAACCCGCCGTATGGGGCGAATCCGATGAAACGATTTATTATCTCCGTTATCCTGCTGTTTTTACTGACCGTTACCACCTTGGCGGTCGGCCTTTACCTTTTAGAATAAACCATGAACCATAATCGTCATTCCGCCCCGACTGGCGGCACGGGAGGGGGTAAAGGCTGGCTTCGCCCTTTATTGGTGTGGGTCGGATTGTTGGTAACCCTGCTGCTGCTGTTCGGCTTCATGGTACGCCCCAGGCCGCCTGAAAACCTGATTTATCCGAAAACGGGGCAAACCGGCGGCGAAACCGGCGGGATGGATGCGCTGGCCTATCTCAATCATTTGCGCGGCGAGGCCGGATTGGGCGCGTTTGCCCGTTCGCCCGAACTGACCCGCTCCGCCGCCGCCCATGCAGACTATCTGACCGATTTTCCCGAAGACATGCACGATGAAAACCATCCGGAAAGCCGTTTTTTCAGCGGCAAAGAACTGGGCGACCGCGTGAAAAAAACGGGCTATCAGTATTTGGGTGCACAGGAAAACGTCAGCACCGTTTCCAACAGCGAACCTGTCGGCAAGACCTTGCAACAGCATCTCCATCTCGACGGCCTGATGACGGCCATCTACCACCGTTTCTCCCTATTGGATGCCAATAGCGACGAGGCGGGCATCGGCTACACCGTCAGAAACGGCAACCACGCCTTCGTGGTCAATCAAGGCAACAGCCGTGCCAACAAACGGTGCGGCCAGACGAAGCATTCGGAGGAGGATGTTGAGGAATACCGCTCGTTTTATCCTTCCGCCTGTCAGAACGGCGGCATTCTCTATGCCGATGAAGTAGACATTGCCGCTCCCGATTACGTTGCCTACCCGGTGGGAAAACGGGTGGCTACGATGTTTGCCAACGAAACCCCCAATCCGCTGCCCGACCGCAAATTCAGCGGCAACCCGGTCAGCATCGCCTTTAATGAAGAAGGGGATGACGAAATCGAGATGCTGTCGTTCGAATTATTCAAAGGAAAGGAAAAAGTCGGCAACACGCGGATTTTGGATGCCGAAACCGATCCCAACAAACTGTTTACCCCCTACCAGTTCGCGCTTTTCCCGCTCGACCCGCTGGCCTACGACACCGAATACCGTGCCGTATTCCGCTATGCCGCAATCAGCAAAGAAGACGGCTTGGCCAGAGAAAAGAAAGTCGAATGGACTTTCCGCACCCGCAAGCCGAATTTCGACTACTTCAACCTGCAGGGCGGCGAAAATATGGCCGTGCAGGCGGGAAAACCCCATTACCTGCGCTGGCCGCTTTCGCTGTGCAACGGCGATTGCAATAATGTGAGTTACAGCTCATACGGCGATGCCGAATTGGTGATACACGAGAGCTTGCCCGACGGCGTGGTGGTCAGCGTGAAAGGCAGCCGGGGCAGCGGCGTGCGCCTGGTCCCGGAGGGTAAATCAATCCCGGAATCCGCCCTGCTGATTCAATAGCCAACAACGGGGCATACAATATCGAGGCCGTCTGAAAGATATGTTTCAGACGGCCT
>NZ_KV790831.1:23708-59563 GCF_001807735.1 Neisseria sp. HMSC31F04
GGCCGTCTGAAAGATATGTTTCAGACGGCCTTTTTGCGGATGACGCGGGATAAACGGCACCGCATCAGCGGGCGGGCAGCAGTTCGGCAATGCGGCGGACGATGGCAGCGGCGGTTTCGTCTTTGCCGCAGAGGGGCAGGGCGGTTTCGCCCGCGTCGTCGATAAGGGTGATTTGGTTCGACGCTTTGCCCATGGCGACCGAAACGTCGTTGGCGGCAATCAGCGGAATGTTTTTCCTGATGCGTTTGGCGCGGGCGTATTCCAACACCCGTTCGCTTTCGGCGGCAAAGCCGACGCAGAACGGCGCATCCGGCAGGGCGGCTACGGATGCGAGGATGTCAGGGTTTTCCGCCAGTTCGATGACGGGCGGACGGCCGCTGCCGTCTTTTTTCAATTTTTGCCCGGAGGCGTTCGATACTTTGTAGTCGGCGACGGCGGCAACGGAAATGAATACGTCGCAATCCTGCACGCGCCGCATGACTGCGCCGTACATTTCCTCCGCGCCCAAAACGCGGACTGTTTCGCCCATGCCGGCGGGCAGGGCGGTTTGCACCTGTCCGCAAACCAGCGATACGTCCGCACCCGCCGCGCGGCAGGCGCGCGCCAAAGCCGCACCCATCTGCCCGCTGGACAGGTTGGTGATGCCGCGCACGGGGTCGATGGCTTCGAAGGTCGCGCCCAGTGTAATCAACACGCGCTTGCCGGACAGGCTTTTTTCCGTCCACAAATCGGGCAGCAGGTCGGCCAGTTCCGCCGCTTCGGGCATCCGGCCGGTACCCGTTTCGCCGCAGGCCTGCTCGCCGTCTGCGGGCGGGAAGACGGTGATGCCGTCTGAAAGCAGTTGCGCGATGTTGCGTTGGTTGGCCGGGTTGCGCCACATTTCGACATTCATGGCGGGTGCGACGGCCAACGGGCATTTGCGTGCGGCGGCGAGGTTGGTCAAGAGGTTGTCGGCGATGCCGTTGGCGATTTTCGCCAGCGTGTTGGCCGAGGCGGGTGCAATCAGGAAAACGTCGGCCTCGCGGGTGAGGTTGATGTGCGCCATGCCGTTGCCGTCCCCGGCCTGATGGGTTTCGCTCAAAACGGGGCGGCCGCTGAGTGCCTGAAAGGTCAGCGGGGTGACGAATTCCGCCGCCGCACGGCTCATGGCCACGCTGACTTCGTGTCCCTGTTTTTTCAGCAGGCGCACCAGTTCGCAGGATTTGTAGGCCGCGATGCCGCCGCTGATGCCGAGCAAAATGTGTTTTTTCATAAATCGGTTTTCCGTTTGCGCGTAAAATGGCGTGCATTGTATCGTAATTTGGGAAGTGGTTTATGCGTAAGGCCGTTATCAGCGGGCATAGCCGCGGTTTGGGTTATGCGTTGGCGGAACATTATCTGCGCGCCGGTTGGGCGGTGTTCGGTTTGGCGCGGGGCAGGGCGGATTTGAGGCCGTCTGAAAACCTGTTTCAGGCCGAATTGGATTTGTCCGATGCCGGTTTGCTGGCGCAAAAGCTTTCAGACGGCCTCTTGGCGGATTTTATCCGCGATGCGGACGAATTGCTGCTGATCAACAATGCGGGGACGACCGCACCCAATGCGCTGCTCGGGCGGCAGGGGCCGTCTGAAATCGTCCGTGCCGTCGCGCTGAACGTTACCGCGCCGCTGCTGTTGTCGGATTATCTGTTGTCCGCGCGGCCGGACGGCGTGCATTTGAAAATCGTCCATATCGGTAGCGGTGCCGGACGCAGGGAGTATGCCGGTTGGAGCGTGTACGGCGCGGGCAAGGCGGCGTTGGACCGCCATGCCTTGTGTGCGGCGGCGGAAGGGCATCCGGCCTTTTCGATTACCTGCATCGCCCCGGGCGTGGTCGATACCGAAATGCAGAGGGAAATCCGCAACGCCGATTGTCGGGACTTTCCGTTGCAGCCGCGTTTCCGCGCGCTGAAAGACGGTGCGAAGCTGCAATCCGCCGCCGATACCGCCGCCAAAATTGCAGCCATGATCGAGGCGGAAGACTTCGGCGGCAAACCGTTGGCCGATGTGCGTGATGTTTAGGCTGCGGGTCGGGGAACTGGTTTGTCCGATTTGGTTTGTCCGGCGGATTTTGCCTGTTTGCCCGGTTGCGCCGACACCTGTTTTCAGACGGCCTGTTTCAATCGTCTTGACCGTCATTGCCGATAAAGGGGTATAGTGGCGGCCTGCCTTGCTCCGTGCGGCGGTTGTTCCCATGATGATAAAGTCGCCCGTTTGAAGGCCGGTTCGGCGCGTATCCGCCGGATGGTGCGTGTTTCAATAACCGTATTTTTTGTCAGAAAAAGGAAATTTTATGGAAACCCTTACGCTCAATATCGAGGGCATGACTTGCGGCGGCTGCGTCAAAAGCGTTACCCGCATTTTGGAAGGCGTGGAAGGCGTGGCGAAGGCCGAAGTCAGCCTGGAAGGAAAAAGCGCGCTGATTGAGTTCGACCCCACCAAAACGGGTGCGGCCGCGCTGATTGAGGCCGTGGAAGACGGCGGCTTCGACGCCGCATTGTGATGCCGTAGCCCGCCTGTCAAGGAAGAAGAGGCCGTCTAAAAAACCGTTTCCCTCTTTGGGACAAAGTTTTCAGACGGCCTCTTTGCAGTATCTGTCCGCCGTAAACGGAAAGGCCGTCTGAAAGGCATCAGCCGTTTTGTTTTTTGGTCGCCCGTTTCGCGCAGACGATTTCCACCACGGCGGGCAGGACGGACAATACGATAATCGCCGCCAGCACGAGGCTGAGGTTTTCTTTGACGATTTTGGTGTTGGCGAAGAAATAGCCCGCATAGGCGAAGAGGGCGACCCAGGCTATCGCACCGATGATGTTGTAGCGGATAAAGCGGCCGTAGTGCATGTCGGCCATGCCGGCGACAAACGGCGCGAAGGTGCGGACGATGGGTACGAAGCGGGCGATGATGATGGTTTTGCCGCCGTATTTTTCGTAGAAGGCATGGGTTTTGGCCAAATGGCTTTGGCGGAAGATTTTCGAATCGGAATTGGAAAACAGCCGCGCGCCGAAGTATTTCCCTATGGTGAAATTGGCCGCGTCGCCGAGGATAGCCGCCGCAATCAGCACCGCGACCATCAAATGAATGTTCATGCCACCCACGGCCGCAATGCCGCCGGCGGCAAAGAGCAGCGAATCGCCCGGCAGGAAGGGCGTAACCACCAGGCCGGTTTCGCAGAATACAATCAGAAACAGGATGACGTAAATCCAAACGCCGTATTGCAGGGACAATTCGGCCAGATGGCGGTCGATGTGGAGGATGAAGTCGATAACAGTTTGAAGCACGTTGTGTTTTCCTTGAGTGCGGCCAAAAGAGCGCGGATTGTAACCGAGCGGCGGCGGAAATGACAGGCCGTCTGAAAACAGGCGGTTTGCCGCAGCGGCAACGGTGGCACGGTTTGCCCTCAGGCTGAAAACCGATACAATCGCACTGTTTTCCCTTCGGGCAGCAAAATGCCGTGAACCAACTGATTTTTGACTTCGCACGCAGCGATTATCCGGGCTTCGACAAATTCCTCGGCACCGCCAACCGCGAACTGATTTATGTGCTGCAACAGGCGCAGGATCAGTTTGTCTATGTTTGGGGGCAACGCGGGTCGGGCAAAAGCCACCTGCTCAAGGCATGGGTGGCGCAGGCGCGGGAGCAGGGGCGTCATGCCGTTTATATCGATGCCGAAACCGTGCCGCTGGACGAAACCGCCTTGTCCGCCGAATATCTGGCGGTCGACGGTGCGGACAGGCTCCAAGCCAACGAACAGGCGTTGCTGTTTGAAATCTTCAACCGTTTCCGCAACGGCGTGCGGGGCAGGCTGCTGCTTTCCGCCGACGTACCGCCGCAACAGCTCACCGTACGCGAAGATTTGCGCACCCGCATGGGCTATTGTCTGGTATACGACATCAAACCCTTGAGCGATGAAGAAAAGATAGACGCGCTTGTCGGCATGGCCGGTGCGCGCCAGTTGGCTTTGGAGCCGGAAATTTTCCGTTACCTGCTGACGTATTGGCGGCGGGATATGGACAGCCTGGTGCAGATGCTCGACACCCTCTGCCATTATGCCGCCACCACCCGCCGCCGCATCACCCTGCCGCTTTTGCGCCAGCTTTTGAAACAACAGGACACACCATGACCAATTTAGCCGTTTTCGATTTGGACAATACGCTGATTAACACGGATTCCGACCATGCCTGGCCGCAATATTTGATTAAAAAGGGTTTGGTCGATGCCGAAGAGACGGAACGGCAGAACGAGAAGTTCTACCGCGACTATCAGGCCGGCTGTTTGGACATCGATGCCTTTTTGAAATTCCACCTCGCACCGTTGGCGCGTTTCAGCCGCGAAGAGTTGGACGAAATGCACTGCGAGTTTACCGCCGAATTTATCGCACCGCATATCTCGGATATGGCCAGGATGCTGGTGGAAGGCCACCGCGCGGCGGGGGACGAACTGCTGGTTATTTCGTCCACCAATGAGTTCATCATCACGCCCATCTGCAAGATTTTCGGCATCGATAATGTTATCGGCACCCGGCTCGAAACAGACGCGGACGGCAACTACACCGGCAATTACACCGGCATCCCCAGCCTGAAGGAAGGAAAAATCACACGCCTGCACCAATGGCTGGCCGCACGCGGCAAGGATTTGGGCGACTACGGCAAGGTGTATTTTTACAGCGATTCGAAAAACGATTTGCCGCTTTTGCGCGCGGTGGACGAGCCGGTGGCGGTCAATCCCGATGCCGAACTGCTGCGCGAAGCCTTGGAAAAGGGCTGGCCGGTGTTGAATTTCAAATAAAAGGCCGTCTGAAAATGCCCGCATTCAAACCCGTCGTCATCATCACAACTGCCGCAGGCCGCGAAGAAGCCGAACGGATAGGCCGCGCCCTGTTGGAGCGCAAACTGGCCGCCTGCGTGCAATACGAAGACATCGTCAGCGAATATGTCTGGCAGGGCGAACTCTGCCGCAGCGCGGAAGTCCGCGTCGTCATCAAAAGCGCGCGCCGCCATTATTCGGCGGTGGAAAAAATCATTCTGGCCCACAACGGTTATGACTGCCCGCAAATCGTCATGCAGCCGATACAGCGTGGTTTGCGCGCCTACTTGCGCTGGATGGAGGCGCAATTGGGAGCCTGACGATGAATATCCAATCCGTCCGTTTTGCCGTGCCGGCGTGCTCCGTCTGTGCGTCGCCGCATGCCGAAGGCAAAGATTGCAGAGGGAATGTGTACGAATCCTGTATGGCGGAGCGATACGGGCAACGTTTGAAACGGGCGGAAAAGCTGTTGTCGGATTGGCGGCCGGCACGGAATATCCGGCCGTAAAATTTGACTTGGCCGAAACATTTCATCGAAAATGCCTGCCTTTTGCCTTTTGCCTTTTGCCTTTTGCCTTTTCAGACGGCCTCCTTTCCCTAAAAGGCCGTCTGAAAACATGACTCGCAACATCAAAGGAAAACACATGTTCCGAACCCTGCTCGGCGGCAAAATCCACCGCGCCACCGTAACCGAAGCCGACCTGAACTACGTCGGCAGCATCACCATAGACCCCGACCTGATGGATGCCGCAGGCATCTGCGTTAATGAAAAAGTCGCTATCGTAAACAACAACAACGGCGCGCGGCTGGAAACCTATACCATCGCTGGCGAACGCGGCAGCGGCACGGTCTGCCTGAACGGAGCGGCGGCACGGCTGGTGCAGAAGGGCGACATCGTCATCATCATGTCCTACGTCATGCTGTCCGAACCCGAAATCGCCGCCCACCAACCCAAAGTCGTACTGGTGGACGAACACAACAAAATCCGCGACATCATCCATTACGAACCGCCGCATACCGTCCTTTAAACCAAACGCCGCAGGCCGTCTGAAAACCGAAAACCTCCCTTTCAGACGGCCTTGCAACGGAAGCCGACCATGACCGACCAAATCCCCGAAGCAAACCAAGACACACAGCACCACCGCAGCATCCGCAGCTACGTCCTGCGCCAAAGCCACATGACCGCCGCCCAGCAGCGCGCCATCGACACCCTGTGGCCGCAATTCGGTCTGGATTATCAGGAAACGCCTGCCGACCTGAACCAAGCCTTCGGCCGCAGCAACCGGAAAATACTCGAAATCGGCTTCGGCATGGGGACGGCCACCGCCGAAATCGCCCGCCGCCTGCCCGATGACGACTTTCTCGCCATCGACGTACACGGGCCGGGCGTCGGCAACCTGCTCAAACTGATAGACGAACAACACATTGCCAACATACGCGTGATGCGCCACGACGCGGTGGAAGTTGTTGAAAACATGCTGGCGGACGGCAGTCTGGACGGCATACACATCTTCTTTCCCGACCCTTGGCACAAAAAACGCCACAACAAACGCCGCCTGATACAAGCCCCCTTCGTGGCCAAACTGCTGCCCAAACTCAAAAGCGGAGGCTACATCCACTTGGCGACCGACTGGGAAGAATACGCGCAGCAGATGCTCGAAGTCTTAAACGGTTTCCCCGAAGCATTACAAAATACCGCCGAAACCTACGCCCCCACGCCCGCTTACCGCCCCGAAACCAAATTCGAAGCGCGCGGCAAACGGCTGGGGCACGGCGTATGGGATTTGGTATTCGTCAAACGCTGACAAACGGCGTTTTGCCGTTCAAATGGCAAAAGGCCGTCTGAAAATACACCCGTCTTTACACAAAACGGTATTTTACTGACACAACATACTTTACAATACGCGCTTCGTTTGTCATCCATCAACAATCCACCAACAGGAGATATGTTATGCAAATCAAGTTGATTTCCGCCGCAGCCTTGCTGCTGGCCGCCACCCTCTCCCATGCCGCCGACGGTAAAAAAGCCGCCGCCTCAATACCCGACAATACCCCGATTCTGATGCAGGCCGAAGTCGGCAGTTTGGACAAAAGGGTAGAAGTGGCTTATGTATGCGACAGCCAGCAGGGCAAACGCAACGTGAACGCCATGTACGGCATCAAAGACGGCGAAACCGCCGTCGTGCAGATTAAAGTCGGCGATCAGGTTACCCCCGGTTTGTGGCGCGTGATGAACGACACCAACGGCAAAAAGCAGAACAGCTATTACGGCGAAGGCCTGACTTGGATTACCGACAAAGCCTCACCCGACACATTGACCAAAGCCAACGGTAAAATCCTGATGCAGGCCAGCAAATTGGACGGCGGATTGCCAAAAGGCGACCAAACCATCCTGTTCAAAGATTGCAAAGTGGACAGTGCCGCCACTAAAAAACTGAACAAATAAACTTTGAGGCCGTCTGAAAATACTACGTTGTACTGCATGCCGTATTTTCAGACGGCCTTTTTACAACTTGCAAAGGAGTACGATATGACAGGCAATCCGGTAAGCTGGTTCGGCATTCACGCCGCAGATTTGGACCGTGCAAAAAAATTCTATGAAACCGTATTCGGAGGAACGCTGCAGGAAGTAGGCGGAGGTGGGATGCGCTTTATGATTTTCGGTGCCGACTGGGCGAAATACGGGGTCAGCGGCATGTTGTGGAGCGACGGCGGTGCCGTGCCGGGTTATGGCGGCACCACCGTATTTTTCAATTGTACCGATTGTGCGGAAACCGCTCGCGCCGCCGTGGCGGCCGGCGGCCGCCTGTTGCAGGACAAATTCCCGATTGCCAACGGCTATGCCGCCTTTGTTGAAGACAGCGAAGGCAACCGTATCGGCCTGCACAGCCGCTGATATGGAAAGGCCGTCTGAAAACGTCTGCCGTTTTCAGACGGCCTTGTTATGCTTCAATCAATATTTTCCGCAAAACCGATATAAGCCATGCAAAGACTATTATTGATATGCCTGCCTTTATTGTTTGCCGCCTGCGGCAGGCAGGACGATACCCCGCCGCCGGCCGCATCCGTTGCCGCCTCCGCCGTTTCCGAGCCCGCACCTGCCGCAGCGTCCATGGCCTCAGCGGCATCGACCGAAACCATACAGGTTGAAGAAGAACCGATGCCCGCAGATTTGCTGAAACAGTTTGAATGGCATACCGAACGCATCAAACGGGAGTTGGCCTCAGCCTCGCCGAAGCAGGCCGATAATTTGTACGACGAATATGTCGCGCTGCTGACTACCTACAATGAAAACAGGCCGTCTGAAAGCGGTTTGCTGGTTAAAATCAATAATCAGGAAAGCACGGTTTTAGACAACTTCTGCAGCGAACAATATTGGGTCGAAAAGGCGGGAAAATTGGAGGAAACGGAGGCACTCAAGACATTGCAGCGGAAAATGTCTGCCGTCGGATTGGAATATTGGGATGTCGGCGAATGTACGGCAATCGTGCGGCCGAAGGCGGATTATTATTTGAAATTGTTCGGAACCGCCGTCAGTCCGGATACCCGCCGCTTTCTCGAAATCGAGGCGCGACAGGATAAGGAGCTGGCCACGAACGATGCCGCCCTTTCTATTTCATGGCAGGAATTGGCCGAGCGCGTGATGGAATGGGAGGATTTCCTGCAACGCCATCCGGGCAGCAGGTTGAGCCGCAAGGCTTTTGACGAGTATCTGTTTTATCAGAATATGTTGTTGTTCGGATTGGATAATACGCCGACTTACAGTGATGACGGTACGCGCCTCTTGTCCGCCGCCGATGACGGGGCAAATGGTGAAAATGGGACGTATGGACGCGATTATCAGGCCGCCAGACAAAAGATTGTCAAGCAGAGGCCTGACGGCGATACTGCCAAATTAGTTGTTTTGACGGAAACATTGAATTACGACCAGGCGAAAAAAGCCGTCAACGAATACCGGCGGAAACATTTTGATTCCACGCTGTATTCAGCCGAACCGGAAGGCGTATAAGCCGTCCGTTCAGGCCGTCTGAAAATAGAAAGCCGGACTGTTGGAAGGACGGTTTTTCAGACGGCCTTTTTGTAGGAGTAAGTGAATGAAGACGAAATTACTTTTTTCTTGCGCCGCCGCATTGCTGCTGGCGGGCTGCCTCAGTACGCCGGTCAGGCAGACGAACTGGCGGCCGCAAGATGAAGGTGCTGATTTTTCCGCCGACGGACGCTTGGCCGTACAGTACGAGGGCAAAGGTTCATATGCCAATTTCGATTGGAACAGGCAGAACGGTGTGCAGACCATCAATGTCAATACCCCGCTGGGTAATACCTTGGGGCAGATTTGTCGCGATTCGCAGGGCGTGTTGGCCGTCAATGCCAAAGGAGAACGGTTTACCGCGCCGGATGTCCGCCAGCTGAGTCAGAAGTTGCTCGGCTTTGCACTGCCGCTGGAATACCTTGACGTATGGATGCGGGGGCAGTGGGCGGCGGACTTGCCGCACAGTTTGACGGCGGAAGGTGATTTGCAGCAGGCCGGATGGAACATCAGCCGCCAAACACAGGAAGACGGCAGCGTCAGGGTGTTGGCTTTGCGCAATGAACAATTGTCGTTGAGATTGGTGTTTGACAGCGTGATGCCGTCTGAAAACGGTGCGGACACGCCTACACAATGCGCCGCCAGAGGATAATCATGCCGATTTCGGAATACACACAAGCATTTCCTGCCCCCGCCAAGCTGAATCTTGATTTACGCATTACAGGCCGACGCGCTGACGGTTACCATAATTTGGAAAGCATATTCTGCCTGATTGACTGGCAAGACACCGTTTACCTTACTCCGCGTTCGGACGGCCTGATTGTGTTGCAAAACCCCACAGATGGTCTGCCGCAGGAGAAAGACCTTGCCTACCGTGCCGCCGAAGCCTTGCTGCCGTATCGGAAAACGGAACAGGGTGTGGACATACGTTTGGATAAGCAGATTCCCAGCGGCGGCGGGTTGGGTGGCGGCAGTTCCGATGCGGCTACGGTATTATTGGTCCTCAACCGTTGGTGGCAATGCGGTCTGACCCGGCAACAGTTGATCAATATCGGAGTCGGATTAGGTGCCGATGTTCCTTTTTTCCTGTTTGGTAAAAATGCTTTTGCCAAAGGGATAGGGGAGAAATTGACGGAAATAAACGTGCCGCAGCAATGGTATATTGTGGTTAAACCGCCTGTGCATGTTTCTACTGCCGCAATTTTTTCGCACAAAGACTTGACAAGGGATTCGGTGGTCTGCATAATGCCGACTTTCGCAAATTTGCAGCCATTCAGAAATGATATGCAGGCTGTGGTTTTGCAGGTATACCTTGAGATAATGCAAATTTATAAAGATTTGCAGCAGTTTGGTCAGGTGATGATGACAGGCTCTGGAGCTTGTCTATTTTTAACTTTCCATAACTATAAAGATGCTCAGATTGTATACAGTAAGGTTTCAAGCAAATATCAAAGCCGTTTGGTTCAAGGGTTGCAGCAGCATCCTTTATATGGTTTGATATAAACCGTGGATAGTTGGGGATTCGCCAAGTTGGTTAAGGCACCGGATTTTGATTCCGGCATTCGTAGGTTCGAATCCTACATCCCCAGCCAAACATAACTGAACTTTGGGGATTCGCCAAGTTGGTTAAGGCACCGGATTCTGAATCCGGCATGCGTAGGTTCGAGTCCTACATCCCCAGCCAAATAAAAGCGTGTGATTTTATCGCACGCTTTTATTTATCCGTCTGCAGAATACTTGTGTTATTTTTTGTTTGGCTGGATTTCGCCACATGCGTATAATGCCGTCTGAGAACGCCAAGCAACCAAGGAAGCCCCCGCGATGTTTCCTAAATATGACGCAAATAAACCCATTCCATGTGAGGAAGATATGGCAGCATACGACAGTTTGATGGTTTTTACCGGTAATGCCAACCCGAAGTTGGCGGCCAATGTGGTAAAACATCTCGATATTTCAATCGGCAATGCATCAGTCAGTAAATTTTCAGACGGCGAGGTTGCGATTGAGCTGTTGGAAAATGTGCGAGGCCGCGATGTTTTTATTCTGCAGCCTACTTGTGCGCCAACCAATGATAATTTAATGGAAGTTTTGGCAATGGCCGATGCCTTGAAGCGTGCTTCGGCAGGGCGTATTACAGCCGCCATTCCTTACTTCGGTTATGCGCGTCAGGATCGTAGGCCGCGTTCGGCTCGCGTACCGATTTCTGCAAAATTAGTAGCCAATATGTTGTATTCCGCAGGAATTGACAGGGTTTTAACTGTTGATTTGCATGCGGATCAGATTCAGGGCTTCTTTGATATCCCTGTTGATAACATTTATGCAACGCCGATTTTGCTGAATGATGTGCAGCGTCAGCAAATAGAAAATTTGACGGTAGTCAGCCCGGATATTGGCGGTGTCGTACGCGCCCGAGCCATGGCAAAAGCCCTAAATGCCGATTTAGCCATTATTGATAAACGTCGCCCTAAAGCCAATGTGGCGGAAGTGATGAATGTAATTGGTGAAATCCAGGATAGGACTTGCCTGATTGTAGACGACATGATTGATACGGCCAATACTTTGTGTAAGGCGGCCTCTGCTTTGAAAGAGCGTGGCGCTTCCCGTGTCTTGGCATATGCAACCCATCCGGTTTTTTCTGGAGAGGCAGTCTCCCGTATAGCTTCATCTGATATTGATCAAGTTGTTGTTACCGATACAATTCCTTTATCAGAGGCTGCACAGAATTGCGTCCGTATCCGCCAAGTATCTATTGCAGGTCTGCTGGCAGAGACAGTGCGTCGTATTAGTAATGAAGAATCTGTCTCATATCTTTTTAACGAAGATGTGCTGACAAACGGTGGTATGTTACTGCCGTAGGTCTGTTGGAATATCAGGCCTGAATCAACGCCGTCTGAAACTGGTCGCGGTGTAAGGCGGTTTAATTTTTTACCTAAAAGGATTTAATTATGTCTTATGAATTACAAGCTACCGTTCGCGAAGCCCAAGGCACTGGTGCGAGCCGCCGCCTGCGTCGCGAAGGTCAAGTTCCTGCTGTATTGTACGGTGAGGATCAGGAAGCAGTTGCGATTGCTTTGGATCATAAAACCGTGTTCTATGCTTTGGAAAAAGAATCTTTCCATACTAGTTTGATTAAATTGGCATTGAACGGTAAAACTCATGATGTGATTGTGCGTGATTTCCAAGTTCATCCATTCCGTCAGCAAATTCAACACCTTGATCTTCAAGTGGTTGATTTGAATAAACCTTTAAAAATTCGTTTGCCTATTCATGTGGTTAATGCAGAACAATCTAAAGCAGTGAAGTTGCAAAGCGGCCGAGTGTCTCTGCTAACTACAGGTGTGGAAGTAATTGTTGATCCTAAAAATATCCCTGCTGCTTTGGAGTTGGATTGTGCACAAGTCGTAGCAGGTGATATCCTGCATCTGTCTGATATTCAGTATCCTGAAGGTGTGAGCAGTGTAGCATTGAAACGTAATTCAAACTTAGCTGTTGCTACGGTAACTGGTAAAAAAGGCTAAATGGACATTGTTTGTTATTTAGGAAATTCCCGTTTTCAATAAGCGGGATTTTTCTATATTCAGTGATTACAATAAATTGATTTACTTCTGAGTAATTATCCTAACCATCTGTGGAAATCAACAGCGTTGTTTACACTTTCGGCTTTTGCTTGAAGACCCGTTTGAGCAGCTATTCGGCATTGTCAAGAATGTCGATAGACACGGGAAACCCGCTTTGTTCTTGATAATGACAGATAGCTGCTTAAAAATCATTCAAGCAAAAATAAAAGTTGTCCGCCGTAGAAAAAGTGTAAACAACGCGACTATTTCCTACAATAGTCTAAATAAAAACCGATAGAGATGATTTTTCTCTATCGGTTTTTATTTTATACAGTTCTATATCAAGCCAATTTTCCGTGGCATTGTTTATATCTCAAGCCACTGCCACAGGGACAGGGATCGTTACGATGAACAATTAAGCCGCGTGCTGTTAATGCCTCTGGGGTATAGTTTTCATCATCATTTGGATCAAAGGCTTCAGATACCAGTTCACTCTGAGATTGTGACAGGATTTCCTCCATATTCGGCGCATCAGCCTGGAAGGCATGAGTATTAAGATTATCCAAATTCTCAGGCTCACTTTCTTCCACAACATTTTCGTTCATCTGTATTTGTACCGAAATAAGCAGTGAGGCAATTTGATGTTTGATATTGCTCCATAAGTTTTGGAACATTTCAAATGCTTCGCGCTTGTATTCCTGTTTGGGATTCTTTTGGGCATAGCCGCGCAAGTGGATACCTTGGCGTAGGTAATCCATAGCGGAGAGATGTTCGCGCCATTGTGTATCGATCACTTGCAGCATTACGTTGCGTTCGAATCCCTGCATGTTTATATCGCCCACTAATTCGGTTTTTTCGGCATATTCCTGATCTACTTGCGCCAATAAACGTTCTTTAATATCTTGGTTATCAAGAGTGTTGTCTTCTTTCAGCCAACCTTGAATATCGACATTTAAACGGAAATCACTGGCTAATTGCGCCTCCAGTGCGGGCAAGTCCCATTGTTCTTCCATGCTGTCTGCCGGCATGTAGTTGTCTACTAAGGAATAGATGGTTTCACGCCGGAATTCTTTCGCCAGATTGCTGATATTTGGGTTGGAGAGAATGTCGTTGCGTTGGAAATAGATTACTTTGCGCTGGTCATTGGCAACATCATCATATTCCAACACTTGTTTGCGCATATCGAAGTTTCGGCCTTCTACTTTTCGTTGTGCGCCTTCGATTTGGCGGGTCAACATGCCTGCCTCAATGGCTACACCGCGTTCCGGCGCCAAACGATTGAGGATGGCGGCAGCACGATCTAGGGCGAACAGGCGCAATAGAGGATCTTCGAATGAAAGGTAGAAACGGCTGGAACCAGGGTCGCCCTGACGACCGGCGCGTCCGCGCAGCTGGTTATCGATACGGCGGCTTTCATGACGTTCTGTGCCTATGATATGCAGACCGCCTGCTTCCATGACTTTGTCGTGCTCTTCCTGCCAGCCGTTTTCCAGTTCGGCGATACGTGCTGCTTTTTCTTCTTCGCTCAGGTTTTCATCGACACGGATGGCATCTGCCTGATGTTTGACGTTACCTCCAAGTACGATGTCGGTACCGCGTCCGGCCATATTGGTGGCAACGGTAATCGCGCCGACTTTACCGGCTTGGGCCACAATGAGGGCTTCGCGTTGGTGCTCTTTTGCGTTTAAGACATTGTGGGGGATGCCTTGCTGATTCAGCAAATGGGAAACCAATTCTGAATTTTCGATGCTGGTCGTACCCACTAAAACCGGTTGTCCACGTTTGTAGCATTCTGCAATATCTTTAACCACAGCCTCGTATTTTTCTTCAGCCGAGCGGAAAATCTGATCGTTGAAATCTTTACGTTGTATCGGTCGGTTGGTCGGGATGATAACGGTTTCGAGGTTGTAGATGCTTTGGAATTCAAATGCTTCCGTATCGGCGGTACCGGTCATGCCGGACAGTTTTTTATAGAGGCGGAAATAGTTTTGGAAGGTGATTGAAGCCAAGGTTTGGTTTTCACGTTTGATTTCAACGCCTTCTTTTGCTTCTACTGCCTGATGGAGACCGTCGGACCAGCGGCGGCCGGACATCAGCCTGCCGGTAAACTCATCGACAATTACGATTTCGCCGTCTTGAATCACATAATGCTGATCTTTATGGAAGAGGGTGTGAGCCCGCAGTGAGGCCATCAAATGGTGCATCAGGGAAATATTGCTGACGGAATAAAGCGAATCGCCTTCTTGCAGCAGACCTATTTTAGTCAGAATTTCTTCTGCATGTTCGTGTCCGGCTTCGCTTAAGATGACGTTGTGGTTTTTTTCGTCCACCCAATAATCGCCTTCGCCTTCTTCGCTTTCTTGGCGGAACAGTTGGGGCGGCACTTGATTCATTATTTGGTAAAGTTGGACGTTGTCATCTGCCTGACCGGAAATAATCAAAGGCGTACGGGCTTCGTCAATCAAAATGGAGTCCACTTCGTCCACTACGGCAAAGTTCAACTCCCGCTGCACTTTGTCGTATTGGTCGGCAACCATATTGTCGCGCAGGTAATCGAAGCCGAATTCATTGTTTGTGCCGTAGGTAATATCGGCAGCATACGCATTCTGACGGTGGAAAGGCTCAAGATCGCTGATAATCACGCCTACTTGCAGCCCGAGGAAGTTATACAACGGCTCCATCGTAGCCGCATCACGTTGGGCAAGGTAGTCGTTGACGGTAACGACGTGTACGCCGTCGCCGGACAGGGCATTGAGGTATACGGGCAGGGTGGCAACCAGCGTTTTTCCCTCACCGGTACGCATTTCGGCGATTTTGCCGTAGTGCAGCACCATGCCGCCGATCAGTTGGACATCAAAGTGACGCATACCCAAAACGCGTTTGGATGCTTCGCGGCAGACGGCAAACGCTTCCGGCAGAATGCTGTCCAAATCGGCTCCGTCGGCGATGCGCTGTTTGAATTCGGCTGTTTTGGCCTGTAGCGCGGCATCATCCAAAGCCTGCATTTCGGCTTCCAACGCATTGATTTTCTCTACTGTTTTTCGATATTGTTTCAACAGCCGGTCATTGCGGCTGCCGAATACTTTTTTAGCTAATTGAGTGAGCATATTTGATTCCTGAACCTAATAGGGCTTTTTGCAAGCGATAACGGCATATTCTAACACAGGCCGTCTGAAAGCAATAAGTACGTCAGGAATCATATTTTTCAGACGGCCTTTTTATAACCAACTCGTCTTTGCTTACAAACAAGCATTCTTTCCTTTTTTCAGACGGCCTGATTACAGTGGCGGCATTCCGAACCAGCACGATTACAAGGAACACCATGAGTACCACAGCCGACCCGCGCGCCAAACTCCCCGATACCCCGCTTGCCGACAACGAAAGGCTCAAAGGCCAGAGCCGCCACCTGCGTGGCACGATTGCCGAAGACCTGAACGACGGCCTGACAGGCGGCTTCAACGGCGACAACTTCCAACTTATCCGCTTTCACGGCATGTACGAACAGGACAACCGCGACATCCGCGCCGAACGCAACGAGCAAAAATTGGAAGGCTTGAAAAACGTCATGATACGCTGCCGCCTGCCCGGCGGTGTGATTACACCCAAGCAGTGGCTGGGCATAGACGAGTTTGCCGACAGCCACACCCTCTACAACTCCATCCGTCTGACCAACCGCCAGACCTTCCAATACCACGGCGTGCTCAAACCCGACATCAAAGCCGTGCACCAATGGTTGAACAAGCTGGGATTGGACACCATCGCCACGGCGGGCGACGTGAACCGCAACGTCTTATGCACCAGCAACCCGATTGAAAGCGGGCTGCACAAGGAAGCGCACGAATGGGCGAAAAAAATCAGCGAACACCTGCTGCCGAAAACCCGCGCCTATGCCGAAATCTGGCTGGACGGCGAAAAAGTCGAATCCACCGAAAACACCGGCAACGCCCCGCTGCCCGAAGCCGTGAAAAGCGGCGACGCGGCCGAACCGGTTTTGGGCGGAAACTACCTGCCGCGCAAATTCAAAACCACGGTTGTCATCCCGCCGCATAACGACGTCGATTTGCACGCCAACGATTTGAACTTCGTCGCCATCGAAGAAAACGGCAGGCTGGCCGGATTCAACGTGCTGGTCGGCGGCGGCTTGTCCATCGAACACGGCAACCTCAAAACCTACCCCAACACCGCCCGCGAATTCGGCTTTATCGGTTTGGAAAAAGTATTGGATTGCGCCGCCGCCGTGGTTTCCGTGCAGCGCGACTGGGGCAACCGCAGCGACCGCAAAAACGCCAAAACCCGCTACACCATCGAACGCGTCGGCTTCGATGTATTTGTCCAAGAAGTGGAAAACCGCATGGGGGCGAAGTTTCAGCCGATACGCCCTTATGAATTCACCACGCGCGGAGACCGCATCGGCTGGGTGCAGGGCGAAGACAAAAAATGGCATTTGACGCTGTTTATCGAAAACGGCCGCATCACCGATACACCGAACTGCCCGCTGAAAACGGGTATGCGCGAAATCGCCAAAATCCACAAGGGCGACTTCCGCCTGACCGCCAACCAAAACCTGATTGTGGCCGGCGTTTCCGCCCGCGACAAGGCCAAAATCGAAGCCCTTGCCCGCGAATACGGGCTGATTAGCGACGGCGTAACCCGCCAGCGCGAAAACAGCATGGCCTGCGTCGCGCTGCCGACCTGCCCGCTGGCCATGGCCGAAGCCGAACGCTTCCTGCCGGCGTTTATCGACCATGTGGACGGCCTGATGGCGAAACACGGCCTGTCGGAAGAACACATTGTGTTGCGTGTGAACGGCTGCCCGAACGGCTGCGGTCGTACCATGCTGTCGGAAGTCGGGCTGGTGGGCAAGGCGGTCGGCCGCTACAACCTGTATGCGGGCGGCAACCGCGAAGGCACGCGCATTCCGCGTTTGTTTAAGGAAAACATCACCGAGCCGGAAATCCTGCAGATTTTGGATGATTGGATAGGGGCGTGGGCGAAAGGCCGTCTGAAAGACGAGGGCTTCGGCGATTTTGCCGTGCGCACCGGCATGGTGAAACCTGTGTTGGATGCGCCGCGCGATTTTTGGTCGGCATAAACCGGGCTGAAACTGCCTGGAAACAGCCTGAATAAAAAAAGAGGCCGTCTGAAAGCTGCAAATGCTTTCAGACGGCCTCTTGGTGTTGCGCCTTATTGGCGGTAATGTTTCAGGAAACGTTCCAGTTTGCCGATGGCTTCTTCGATTTGGTGGCTGTAGGCCAGCGTAACGATGCGGAAGTGGTCGGGTTTGACCCAGTTGAAGCCCGTGCCGTGCACCAGCAATACTTTTTCCTGCACCAAAAGGTCGTAGACGAATTTCATGTCGTCATGGATGTTGTACATTTCGGTGTCGATTTTCGGGAACATATACATCGCGCCCATCGGTTTGACGCAGGAAATACCGGGGATTTGGGTGATCAGTTCGTAGGCTTTGTTGCGCTGTTCGAGCAGGCGGCCGCCGGGCAGGATCAGTTCGTTGATGCTTTGATAACCGCCCAAGGCCGTCTGAATCGCGTGCTGCATCGGCGTGGTGGCGCACAGGCGCATGGAGGCGAGCATGTCGAGGCCTTCGATATAGCCTTTGGCGTGGTGTTTCGGGCCGTTGAGCACCATCCAGCCTTGGCGGAATCCGGCCACGCGGTAGGCTTTGGAGAGGCCGTTGAAGGTGATGGTCAGCAGGTCGGGGGCGAGGGCGGCGATGTGGTGGTGTACCGCGCCGTCGTAGAGGATTTTGTCGTAGATTTCGTCGGCGAAGATAATCAGGCCGTGTTTGCGCGCCAACTCGGCGATTTCGAGCAGGATTTCTTTGCTGTACACCGCGCCGGTGGGGTTGTTGGGGTTGATGACGACGATGGCTTTGGTTTTGGGCGTGATTTTGGCTTCCATGTCGGCAAGGTCGGGGAACCAGCCGTTTTCTTCGTCGCACAGATAATGGCGTACCGTACCGCCCGCCAAGGTGGCGGCAGCCGTCCACAGCGGATAGTCGGGCGCGGGAATCAGGATTTCGTCGCCGTCGTTTAAAAGTGCCTGCATGGACATGGTAATCAGCTCGGACACGCCGTTGCCGATGTAAACGTCGTTTACCGTGATGTCGCGCAGGCCTTTGGTTTGGTAGTAGTGGACGATGGCCTTGCGGGCGGAGTAAAGGCCTTTGGAATCGCAGTAGCCTTGCGAGGTCGGCAGGTTGCGGATAACGTCCACCAAGATTTCGTCGGGTGCTTCGAAGCCGAAGGGGGCGGGGTTGCCGATGTTGAGTTTGAGGATTTTGTGGCCTTCTTCTTCAAGTTGAAGGGCTTTTTTGTGTACGGGGCCGCGGATGTCGTAACAGACGTGGTCGAGTTTGGCGGATTTGCTGAATTTATCCATTGTTGTGTTCCGTGAAGATTTGCGGGCAAAGCGTGAATGTACTCTGTTTGACGGTGGAATTCAAAGGGATTTTGTAACCGGTCGGCCAAAAGGAAGGCCGTCTGAAAAACGGCTGTGCGGTTTTCAGACGGCCTGTTGCCTTGAGGTTGAGGGGCGGACTTATTTTGCCAGGCGTTCGGCAAATTCATCCGCCACCTGCACTAGGGCGGCCGACAGGGCGGGCTCGAAGGAGGAGTGTCCGCCCTGGATTATCCGCAAATCGGCCTGCGGCAGTGCCTGTTTCAAATCCCATGCGCTGCGGGTGGGGGTGCAGAGGTCGTAGCGGCCTTGCACGATAACGGTGGGGATGTGGCGGATTTTGTGGGCGTTGGCCAAGATGGCTTTGTCGCCCTGCAGCCAGCCTTGGTGGACGAAATAATGGTTTTCCAGCCGCGCGATGGCCAAGGAAGCCTGTGCGTCTTCGTCCACAGGCTTGGGTTCGAACTGAATCAGCCAGCTTTCCCAGTCCGCCCAGGCTTTGGCGGCCGGCAGGTGGACGGCGGGGTCGGGCGAGTGGAGCAGTTCGTAATAGGCCTGTACCAGCGCGCCGTGTTTTTCCGGCGGTATGGCGGCCAGATAGCGTTGCCATTGTTCGGGGTAAACCATGCTTACGCCGCCGGCTTCGCTCAACCAGTCGATTTCGATTTGGCGGCAGAGGAAGATGCCGCGCAGGATTAGCCCGCGCACGCGTTCGGGATGGGTTTCGGCGTAGGCCAGCGAGAGGGTGCTGCCCCAAGAGCCGCCGAATACCAGCCAGCTTTCGATGTCCAGCATTTCGCGTACTTTTTCAATGTCGGCCACCAAATCCCAAGTCGTGTTCTCGCGGGTTTCGGCGTAGGGCAGGGAACGGCCGCAGCCGCGCTGGTCGATGATGACGATGCGGTATTTTTCGGGGTTGAAAAATCCGCGGCAGGCAGGCGATGCGCCCGCGCCGGGGCCGCCGTGCAGGAAGATGACGGGGATGCCGTCGGGGTTGCCGCTTTCTTCCCAGTAGATTTGATGGATGGCGGATAATTGCAGCAGGCCGCTGCGGATGGGTTCTCGAATCGGATGCATGGTTTTCTCCTTGTGGTTGGGAGGCCGTCTGAAAGGTGGTTTTCAGACGGCCTGCGGTTAATCCAGGCGGATTTCGACGTTGTCGATCAGGCGGGTCGCGCCCAGTCGGGCGGCAGCCAGAACGACCAGGTGTTTGTCGCCCGCGTGGGCGGTTTCCAGCGTGTCGGCGCGGCGGACTTCCACATAGTCTGCCGTCCAGCCGTTTTCTTCCAAACGGCGGCGGGCGGCGTTTTCCAGTTCGGCGTAGGCGAGGTTGCCGTTTTTAACCGCTTCGGCGACTGCCTGCAGTTCGCGGTAGAGGCGCGGGGCTTCGGCGCGTTCGGCTTCGCTCAGGTATTGGTTGCGGCTGGAAAGCGCGAGGCCGTCTGAAGCGCGGCCGGTATCGACGGGGACGATTTCTATGTTGAAGTTCAAGTCTTCCGTCAGGCCTTGGATGACGGCAAGCTGCTGGTAGTCTTTTTTGCCGAAGCAGGCGTAATCGGGTTGGACGATGTTGAAGAGTTTGGAGACCACGGTGGCCACGCCGCGGAAATGGCCGGGGCGGAATTTGCCGCACAGTTCGTTTTGCAGATGCGGCGGTTCGACGTTGTAGCGTTGTTCGACGTTCGGATACAGTTCTTTTTCGTCGGGCGCGAAGACGACGGCCACGCCTTCGCCGGCCAGTTTGTCCGCGTCCTGTTGCAGGGTGCGCGGGTAGCGGTCGAAGTCTTCGCCCTGGCCGAATTGGAGGCGGTTGACGAATATGCTGACGACGACGTTGTCGGCGCGTTTTTTCGCTTCGCGCACCAGGGCGAGGTGGCCTTCGTGCAGATTGCCCATGGTGGGGACGAAGGCAACCGTTCCGGCGGTTTTGCGCCATTCGCGCAGGGCTTGGACGGTGTGGATGATTTGCATGTTTTTGTTCCTTTTCGGGTTTTCAGACGGCCTTTGCCGTTTTGACCGGCGGCGGCTCCGTATACGGGCGGATTATACGCCTGCGGACGGCGGTTTTTGGAAGAAGTGTGGCGGAGGCCGTCTGAAAAGCGGGGAAAGGTTTTCAGACGGCCTGTTATAATGCCGCCTTTCAATTTGCATCCGTATTGGCGAATTTATGGATTTTCCTAAAGCCTTTGCCGTTTTGGGGCCGACCGCCGGCGGCAAAACCGGGCTGGCATTGCGTTTGGCGCAGCGTTTCCCGCTGGAAATCATCAGCCTGGACTCGGCTTTGGTTTACCGCGGGATGGACATCGGGACGGCCAAGCCGACGGCCGAAGAGCTGGCTTCCGTGCCGCATCATTTAATCGACATCATTTCGCCGCTGCAGTCTTACAGCGCGGCGGAGTTTGCCGCCGACTGCCTGCGCTTGTGCGGCGAAATCAGTGCGCGCGGGCGTATGCCGCTGATTGTCGGCGGTACGATGATGTATTTCCACGCGCTGGTAAACGGTTTGAACGATTTGCCGCAGGCCGATGCCTGCGTGCGGGCGCAGTTGCAGGCACAGAAGGTGGAGCAGGGGCTTGAGGGGCTGTACCGCCGTTTGTGCGAGGTGGATGCGGCCACCGCCGCGCGGTTGAAGCCGGGCGACAGTCAGCGCATCGAGCGGGCGTTGGAGGTTTTCCTGCTGACCGAGCGGCCGTTGAGCGACCATTTGGCGGTGCAGACGGCCTACCGTGTGCCGCTGCGGCTGCATACGCTGGTTTTGTTTCCGCAGCGGCGCGAGTTGCTGCACGATGCGATTGCGCGGCGTTTCCGATTGATGTTGGAGCAGGGGTTTCTCGAAGAGGTCGGCCGTCTGAAAGCGGAGTATCCGTCATTGACGGCGGAACACAATTCGATGCGCTGCGTGGGTTACCGTCAGGCGTGGGATTATTTGGACGGTGCCTGCGCTTACGGTGCTTTTGTCGATGCGGGTATCGCCGCCACCCGCCAGTTGGCGAAGCGGCAGCTGACTTGGCTTCGTAAGACGGAAGCGGATACGCTGCTCGACCCGTATGACGGCGCGGATGTTTTTCAGACGGCCTCTGCGGCGTTGGAAAAGCATTTTTCGTGAAGGCCGTCTGAAAGGCGGCCTGCCGTTTGCGCCTGTTCCGTGTGATGGCAGTGAATTGAAATAAGAAGCCTCCGACTATTGTTTGGTCGCCGCCGACCTGCTTCGCACTCCGTGCAGGTGGGAGTGCGGAAGTTCGGCTATGCAACGGTCTTCTCTAAGCGTTCCCGACAAATTGAAGTCCGGATTCCCGCCTGCGCGGGAATGACGGTATGGAGGGTTCTTATTTGAATTTACTATGTGATGATTGGGGTTACGATGAATGAAAATATGCTCCCCGCCGCGCCGCTGAAACGCCGGTTTGCGGCTTTGTGCTACGAATTATTGCTGATTGGCGCGGTCAGTTGCGCGGCCTTTATTCCCGCCGGGGTTCTGGCTTTGTTCCTCAATCAATCCGCACCGCAGTTGAGCAGCCTGTTGGTAACGCTGGTGATTTTGTATGCCTGGTGGCTGTATTTCAAAATAAACTGGCATAAGAAGGGGCAGACGCTGGCGATGCAGGTGTGGCGTATCGGTTTGTGCGACCGGACGGGTGTCCGGCCGCCGTTGAACCTGCTGAGGCTGCGCTTTATTTGGGCCTGCGTGTTTTTGGTATTTGTGCCGATGCTGGCTTATGCCGCGCTGAACCGCGGGATGGGCGTGCCGCCGAAAACGGCGGGCGGTGCGGCTTTGATTTGGTGGATTCTGCCGTGGGGTTTCGCGCTTTTGAACGCCGACCGTCAGTTTTTATACGATTATTTGGCAGGTACGCGGCTGGTGGATGTGAAAAAACAGGATAAGGCCGTCTGAAAAGGTGCGGACGATGAAAACGGTCGGCGAAATAAAAAAGTATGCGGAAAGCCTGCCGATGCTGGATGGGCGGGCGTTGGCCGGAGGGCTTGTCCGCTTGAAAAACGGCGGCGTGCCTTTTTTAGGCTGCGTGTGTTTCGTGCAGCATAACCGGAAGGTGGGCCTGCTTGAGGCGCGGAATATCCTGTTGGCGGCAGATGTGTATTCCGAACGGGAAAAATCGGATATCGAAGCGATGTTGCAAGTGATGTTTGCCGAAGTGAACGAAAACGCTTAGTGCGTTATGATGAGGCCGTCTGAAAGCCGTTTTTCAGACGGCCTGTTATTTAAGAGGAGGCCGAATATGGCTGCCACACCGTCCAGATGGTTGCCGCTGCTGTTGGCGGTTTGTATTTTTATGCAGATGCTGGATGCGACGGTATTGAATACCGCGCTGCCGCAGATGGCGGCGGATTTGCAGCAATCGCCGCTGAATATGCAGTCGGCGGTGATTTCCTATGCGCTGACGCTGGCGTTGTTTATGCCGATGAGCGGTTATCTGACCGACCGCTACGGCACGAAGAAGGTGTTTTCCGTTTCGATGGCGTTGTTCGTGCTGGGTTCGCTGATGTGCGCGGCGGCACCGAACCTGCCGCTGCTGGTGTTCGCCAGGGTGGTGCAGGGGATGGGTGGGGCGATGATGGTGCCTGTGCCGAGGCTGATTATCCTGCGCGCTTACGATAAGGCCGAGTTGATCAACCGGATGAATTTCGTCGTGATGCCCGCGCTGCTGGGGCCGATAGCCGGTCCGCTGGTGGGCGGCTATTTGGTGGAATATGCGAGTTGGCATTGGGTGTTTTTGATCAATGTGCCCATCGGTTTGGCGGGCATCGTTGGGGCGGCGAAAATCATGCCCGACTTTTCCGCGCCCGAGGGCAGCGTGCCGCATTTCGATTTGACCGGTTTTTTATTTTTCGGTGCGGCGGCGGTGGGGTTGAGCCTGTCGGTGGAGCTGCTGATGCATCCGGGGGCGCGTTTGTTTTCCGCTTTGTGCGGTACGGGCGGTTTGGCGGCTTTGTGGTGCTATTGGCGGCATGCGCGGCACGACGGCGACCTCGCGCTGTATCCGCCGCGCCTGCGTTTGGTGCGGACGTTCCGCTTGGGTATTTTGGGCAACCTGATCAGCCGTTTGGGCATGGGGGCGATGCCGTTTTTGATGCCCTTGCTGCTTCAGGTGGCCTTTATGCGCAGTGCGAGTGTGTCGGGACAGATGCTCGCGCCTGTGGCGTTGGCTGCTTTGCTGACCAAGCCGTTTGTGAAACCGTTGATTGTCCGTTTCGGCTACCGCAGGGTGCTGATTTGGAATACCCGCATTATCGGTTTGCTGATTATGTCTATGGCTTTGCCGGATGCGTCTACGCCGGTTTGGCTGATTGTGCCGGTTCTGTTTGTGCTCGGTATGTGCAATTCGCTGCAATATTCGTCGATGAATACGCTGACTCTGGCCGATTTGCGGCCGCAGATGGAAGGCAGCGGCAACAGCCTGATGGCGGTAAACCAACAGTTGGCCATTAGTTTCGGCATTGCGTTGGGCGCGCTGCTGCTTAACTTTTTCGGCAGCGGCAATCCGCGGACAGGCAATGTGCATCAGGCTTTCCAATATACGTTTTTGGTTATAGGTACGATTACTTTTTGTGCAAGCTGGGTTTTCGTTTATCTGCATCCGAAGGACGGGTCGAATTTGGTGTAGGGCGGTATGAGCCTCAGGCCGTCTGAAAATTGTGTTAGTATGCGGCAGATTTGAATTTCAGGAGGAAATGATGAACCGATTGTGCGCACTGCTGACCGGCTTGTGGCTGGGTATGCAGATAATGGCGGGCTATGTTGCCGCCCCGATTTTATTTGAACGGCTTGGCAAGCAGGAAGCCGGGAACATCGCAGGCGTACTGTTTTCAATCAACAATTATTTCGGCCTGTTGGTCTGGGCCATGGCTTGGCTGGTGGTGCGGAGTAACCGCAACCGTTCGTTTTCCAACAACGGCAAGGTGGCACCGAAATTCATTATCTTCCTGCTGCTGCTGACCGCAGCCAACCAATTCCTGATAAACCCGGTGATCGCGGCGCACAAGGCGGGTACGGAAAACAGGCTGCTTTCGTTGTTGGGCGGTTCTTTCGGTATGTGGCACGGCATTTCCAGCATCATTTATCTGGTATGCAGTTTCTTGGGCTTAGGTTTACTGTTGCGTTATTTGAAGTTTGAGAAAAATTAGCCGTCTGAGAAAGTGTTTTTATCAGCCATGAATCGGCAGCCTGCGCCCCTTGTTGTACGGATGGGGCGGGCTGCCAAATTTATTGCCCGTTTATTCATAATATTCCAGAAGCTCAGTAAAAGGCCGTCTGAAAAACCGGTTTGAACAAACAGTTTTTCAGATTTTTTATTCTCTTCGTAAACATAGAAAATTGGCCTGCCTTCAATCAAATCCGATATTTTCTACTCTTCCGGCTGCGCTAAAATCATGTTTACGCATCATCATCATCGGATTTCAAAATATGCCGTTTACCCTTGCACACCCGATTGCCGTTTTGCCGTTTTCACGCTGCCGTTATTGCCATTTCCCCGCATTGGTCATCGGAAGCCTTTCACCTGATTTCGTCTATTTTCTGCATGGACATGCCGTATCCGGCGGACATGGTTTGGCCGATATGCTGTGGCCGAACCTGCCGTTGTGCTTCGCGGTTTATTGGCTTTATCTTGCCCTGTGGCGGGACACTTTGTCTGATTTTTTACCAAATTGCCTGAATGCCGCCCCTTATAGGCCGTCTGAAAATGTAGATTTTAATAAACTCAAATCGGCGGCCTTCATACCGAGTGCCTTATTCGGCATGGCTACCCATCTTTTCCTTGATGCGTTTACCCACCCCACCGGCTGGTTTGTGCAGCATTTCCCCGTACTGCAACAAACCGTATTGTTTCTGCCAATCTTTAAATGGCTGCAATACGGCGGCGGTGTAATAGGCCTAACCGCCTGCCTGTACTTTGTATTTCACACCGCCCGCCGCCGGCCATACCGCTCTCGTCAAACCATTGGACAAAAATACCGTTTTTGGATTCTTTGCGCCATACTGTCGTTCCTTGGCTTTTCCATCTGGCAAATCATTGCTCCCGCGCCGTTGGGTCATGCCGCCACACAAACAATCCGCCTGATTGATTGTGTGGTAATTTCATTTTCGATAGTATGTTTAAGGAATATATTTCGAAAGAAATACTACTAAAAATATTTTATTGCAATTATTATGATAGTGATTTTATTTAATTGCTATTATTCATAGTTTGTATATATTTTGTTGAAAATATTTAGATGGTGGTGTAGGGTGCAATTTTATTTTTGATAAATAGCAAGTGATGAATCTTAACTACATTGCCCATGTCCGAAAAGCAGATGGGCAACCTCAATCTTTGCAAACCCATCTAACGGAAACCGCCGAGATCGCCAAATTATTGGCAGCTAAGCTGGATTTAGATCAGGCGGGCGAATTACTCGGACTCATGCACGATTTTGGTAAATATTCCCGTAAATTCCAAAAATATCTCCACGATGAAACGGGTTTGTTTAATCCTGATTTAGATGATGAAGAAAGTACACCGAACGGTAGTAAAGTGGATCATTCCACCGCCGGTGCGCAATGGGTGTACCGTGAATTGAGAAAATTTGGCGCAGCACAGGATATCGGCGAATTGTTCGGACAAATGCTGGGTTTGTGCATTGCATCACATCACGGCGAAGGCTTGATTGACTGTTTGGATGGAGAAGGTAATCCGAAATGGATTGAGCGGTTTAATAAAACTGATGAACTGACGCATTTGACAGAATGCGAGCAAAATGCCGATGAAGCCGTTCAACAGAAAGCAAAAGAACTGGCCAGTGAAAACCTGATTCGCAGCCTGCTAAATGCAGTGAAACCGATTCTTTCTGACCAAGCCACCAATAACAAAATCAAAGAATTTTATCTTGGCTGTCTGACTCGTTTCCTGTTTAGCTGCCTGATTGATACTGACCATATCAACAGCTCGGATTTTGAACGGGAAGTGCAAAAAGAAGTCCGCCGCTTGACGGAAAAACCAGATTGGCAATCGGCGATTAATCAGTTGGAAACCAAATTAGCAGGTTTTGAAAACCGTTATCCTATCGATGAAATCCGCCGCAAAATTTCAGACGACTGCCTAAAAAGAGCGGCCGATTCTCAAGGTATTTATACGCTGACCGTGCCGACCGGTGGCGGCAAAACATTGGCCAGTCTGCGCTACGCTCTGCATCATGCGCAAAAGCACAATCTCGACCGCATCATCTACATCATTCCTTATACCTCCATCATTGATCAAAATGCGGAAGAAGTTCGTAAAATTTATTGTTTAGATTTGAAAGAAGATGAAAATGGTGAATTTCATTCATGTAGAAAATGTTCAGAATGTGAGAAGTGGGTGCTCGAACACCACTCCAATTTAGAACCCGAAAAGCAAAGCTGGCAGGACAAACTGCTATCCGAAAACTGGGACAAGCCCATTGTGTTTACCACCATGGTGCAGTTCTTGGATGCCTGGTTCGGCGGCGGTACGCGCGGCGCACGCCATATCCACCCAATGACCAATGCGATACTGATTTTTGACGAAATCCAAACCCTGCCCGTGAAATGTGTGCATTTGTTTTGCAATGTACTGAACTGGTTGACGACGTTTGGCAAAAGCACGGCGCTTTTGTGTACGGCGACACAGCCTCTGCTCGGCGAATCGGGTTTGCGGAATTTCCCTGAAGATAAAAGGGAAAGCATTGCTTTACGCGGTTTATTAAGGCTGTCAGAAGATGCTGAAATCATGGGTAAACATCAGTATTTGGACAAATTGTTTGCCGATTTATCGCGCGTAGAAATCCGATTCAACGAAAAAGCAGGCGGCTGGAATGTGGAAGAAGCAGGCACGTTCTTGCTGAAACAGTTTCAGACGACCCAAAGCTGCCTATTTATTGTCAATACCAAAAAATGGGCGCAAGAGCTTTATCAATATTGCCAAAGGCAGAACGTGCCGCCCGAGACCTTGTTTCATTTAAGTACCAACCAATGCGCGACGCACCGCAAAGCGATTTTTGACACTATCAAAGCTCGTCTGAAAAACAAACAGCCTGTTATCTGCATCAGCACCCAGTTGATTGAAGCAGGCGTGGATATTTCGATGGCTTGCGTGATTCGTGCCTTGGGCGGGCTGGATAGCATTGCCCAAGCGGCGGGACGTTGTAACCGGCACGGTGAGAAAAAAGGCAAAGGGCAGGTTTGGGTGTTGAATTTACAGGAACAGGATTTTACGCGGATATTGCCCGATATTCAGGCAGGCAAAACCCATGCCGAACGCGTGTTTCGCGATTTTGCCGGACAGGATATTTTGCAGCCTGCCGCGATGGAGCGTTATTTTGAATACTATTTTTACCAGCGTAGTGATGAAATGGCGTATTCCATCAAAAACAGCGCAACAGGCTCACTGTTGGATTGGTTGAGCGATAACGCGCTGAATCCTTATGGCGAAAAAAACAATAAAAGAAGCAAACCGTTGCCACTGTTGATGCAATCCTTCAAAAGTGCAGGGCGCGCTTTCCAAGCCATAGACGCGCCGACACACGCCGTGATTGTGCCGTATGGCGAAGGTGCGGAACTCATTGCCAAACTTTGCGGCGAATGGGATCCAAAAGAAATGTATGACGCAAAGAAAAAAGCCCAGCGTTACAGCGTGAACGTCTTCCCCAACGTTTGGGATAAATTACAAAAAGAAAACGCCCTGCATGAAACCATTGAAGGCTCGGGTATTTATTATCTGAATGAACGCTATTACAACGATGAATTCGGCTTGTCTTTAGATGAAACAAGCGAAATGACTTTTTACGATTTATAGGAGCAATATGGACAGCAAAATCAGTTTCCGCGTTTGGGGACGGCAGGCCTTGTTTACCGACCCTGTTACCAAAATTGGCGGCGAAAAATTCAGCTACCAAGTGCCGACATACGAAGCCATTAAAGGCATTGTCAAAAGCATTTATTGGAAACCCACGTTGATTTGGCATATCGACCGCATCCGCGTGATGAAACCCATCCGCACCCAAAGCAAGTCCACCAAACCGCTGGACTGGAACGGCGGCAATACTTTGGCAATTTACACCTTTTTGCAGGACGTGGAATACCAAGTGGAAGCCCATTTTGAATGGAATGAGCATTGGGAAGAATTGGCAGGCGACCGCAATTTCGGCAAACACATCGCCATTGCCAGAAGAATGTTGGAACGCGGCGGGCGGCAGGATATTTTTCTCGGCACGCGCGATTGCCAAGGCTATGTCGAGCCTTGCGAGTTTGGCGAAGGTGAAGGCTTTTACGATAGATACGGCAATTTGGATTTTGGCCTGATGTTCCACAGTTTTGGCTATCCCGAAGAAACCGGAAAGCCCGAATTGGTCAGCCGTTTTTGGATGGCAAATATGCAAAACGGCGTGATTGAATTCCCCAGTGTAAACGAAAGTGCAGGCTGCCTGAAAACCCGATTTATCCGCAAAATGCAGCCTGAAAAACCGTTCAAGCGCGGCGAAAACGTCAAGCCTGTGGAAGATGAAGCCAAGGAGCTAGGATTATGAGCTGGATGCAGAAACTTTATCGGACGTATGAAAGCATTTTGGAACAGTGGGTTACCGATGATGCCGAGCCGCTGACGCCGGTCGGGCATACCATCCAAAACGCGCATATCGTTATCGTGATTAACGGTCAGGGCAATTTTCAGACGGCATGCGTGATGCCGCCGAAAACGGCGATTTTGCTGCCTGCCACCGAGTCGTCTGAAAACCGCACCAGCGGCGAAGCCCCGCATCCGCTTGCTGACAAAATCCAATATGTCGCCAAAGATTACGCCGATTACGGTGGCGAAAAGAAAGCCTATTTTGAAGGCTACCTGAAACAACTCAAAGCATGGTGCGAATCGCCTTTTGCCCATCCTAAAGTGCAGGCTGTGTTGCACTATGTTGCCAAAGGACGGGTGGTTGCTGATTTGGTGGAAGCAGGCATATTTCCGCTTGATTCGGACGGCAAAGTGTTGAACAAATGGGAAACAGAAGGCGATGCGCCGCCGATTTTCTCCGTGCTGCCTAAAACCAAGGGCGAAATCGAATTCGGCTCGGCATTGGTGTGCTGGCAGGTGGAAATTGCAGGCGACGTACACAGCCAAACATGGACGGACAAAACTATACAGCGATCTTGGGCGGATTACGCCGCTTCGGAAAAAGCCGAAAAAGGTTTTTGCTTGGTGCAGGGCGAAGAAACTGTCATTTCCACCATGCATCCCGCCAAGCTGCGCCACACGGGCGATAAAGCCAAACTGATTTCTTCCAACGATACGGCGGGTTACACCTTTCGCGGGCGTTTTGCCACCGCCGAAGAAGCCGCCAGCGTATCGGCAGACGTATCCGCCAAGGCACACAGCGCGCTGCGTTGGCTGATTTCCCGCCAAGGCATCCGAAACGGCGACCAAGTTACCGTCGCCTGGGCAATCAGCGGCAAACCTATTCCGTCGCCGATGAAAGACATTTCCGCCGAACTGGATTGGGCGGATATGGACAACTGGGACATCAGTGCGGTTGAAAATCCCGATGAAATTGCCGCCCAAAGGCTATCTGAAAATACTGAACCGTCCCCCGATTGGTCTGTAAATATCGGGCGTGCTGCTGCACAAATCATCAAAAAGAAACTGCACGGCTATCAGGCAGAATTGAAAGACCATGAACAAATCTCCCTGATTATGCTTGATTCTGCCACACCGGGGCGCATGGCACTGACCTATTACCAAGAATTTCTGCCTGCCGACTATTTCGCCAATTTGGACGCGTGGATTGACGATTTTTCCTGGTATCAGCGTTACAGCATTGAAGTCCCAAACGGCAAGAAAACCGACAAGCGCACCCAATGGCGTTTCGTCCCGCCGTCGCCTTACAGTATTGCCGAAGCTGTGTACGGAAAATCCCTGTCCGATACGCTCAAAAAACAGCTTTATGCCCGCCTTCTGCCCGTTATCGCAGGCGGAACATCCGTGCCGATTCCCGAAGATTTGGTACAAAAGAGTTTTCAGGCAGCCTGCAATCCTAATGGCTGCGAAAATTGGGAATGGCAAAGAAACATTGGCGTCGCCTGTGCCCTATACAAAGGCTGGCGCGCTCGTCATCACGATTTATCACAACGGAGAACTTACCCTATGAGTTTGGATACCCAAAACCGCTCGCGCGACTACTTATATGGCAGGCTGCTTGCCGTCGCCGAAAACACTGAATCCTACGCCCTGTATTTGGCAGGCGAAAAACGAGCCACCACCGCTGAGCGCTATATGCAGCGTTTCGCCGAACACCCGTTTGCCACATGGCGCAATATTGAGCTGGCGTTGAAACCCTATCAAGAACGCCTTCGCAACAACGGTAAAGATACCGGTGCACAGGCAATCGGCGAGATTATGGAATTATTTGCCACCGATGATTTCACCTGCGACAACAAATTAAGCGGCGAATTTCTCTTGGGCTACCATTGCCAAAAAATGGAAATTGCCCGTCGCATTGCCGAGCTTTCTGCCAATAAATCCAAAACCCACGAATAACCTATTTAAAGGAAAACTAAAATGAGCTTAACCAAAAAAATCGACTTCGCCTTAATCCTGAAAGTAACCAATGCCAACCCTAACGGCGACCCCTTGAACGGCAACCGCCCGCGTGCCGATTTCCAAGGTTTTGGCGAAATGACTGATGTGTGCCTGAAACGCAAAATCCGCGACCGCCTGCAAGACAGTGGCGAGAGCATCTTCGTACAATCGGACGAAAAGAAAACCGACGGCATGACTAGCCTGGCCAACCGTGCCAAAGACAAAGATGTCGGCTTGGGTGCGGATGCCTTTAACGCTAAAAAAGCCAACAAAGACGACACCGCTAAAAAAGCCTGCGAAAAATGGCTAGATGTGCGCAGTTTCGGGCAGGTTTCGCATTCAGCAGCGACGGCAGCAGCGGCATATCCATCGCTGTACGCGGCCCCGTTACCATTCAATCCGCATTCAGCATTGAGCCGATTAACATCACCAGCACCCAGATCACCAAAAGCGTCAGTGGCGAAGGCGATGGCACGAAAAAAAGCTCCGACACCATGGGCATGAAACACCGCGTCGATAACGGCGTGTACGTTGCCTTCGGCGCGATGTCGCCGCAGCTTGCCGAGCGCACCGGCTTTTCAGACGACGATGCCGAAAAAATCAAAACCGTACTCACCAAACTCTTTGAAGGCGACGCATCATCCGCTCGCCCCGAAGGCAGCATGCAGGTACTGAAACTCATCTGGTGGGAACATAACAGCAAAGCTGGGCAATACTCTTCTGGCAAAGTGCATGGTAAGTTAAAAGAAATTATTGAAGAAAAAATAAAAAATAAATCCATTGATGGACTGATTGGGGACATAACCGAAGAAAAACTTACCGCTACGGGAAATGGAGCGTCATTGAAACCCGAAATCCTTGATGGTTTTTAACTCCTAAAAACGTTCAAAAAGATGACGGCACTTTTAACCGAAATCCAAAGGGAAAATCAGGACACGCGCCTGATTCCCCTTTCTGCCCTGCAACACTACGCCTTCTGTCCGCGCCAATGTGCGTTGATTCATAACGAGCAGGCGTGGGCGGAGAATCATTTGACCGCGCAGGGCAAGGCGCTGCATGAACGGGTGGATTCGGGTGAGCCGGAAACGCGCAAAGGCGTGCGCTTTGAGCGGACGGTGCATGTGTCGGCGGAGAAGCTGGGCATCAGCGGCGTGTTGGATTTGGTGGAAGTCGAAACAAAAACAGGTCGTCTGAAACCTGTGGAATACAAACGCGGCAAGCCCAAACCCAGCCCAATGGACGAAATCCAACTTTGCGCTCAAGGTTTGTGCCTGAAAGAAATGACGGGGCAAACCGTCAGCGAGGGCGCGCTGTGGTATATGCAAACCCGCCACCGCATCCCCGTCGTGTTTTCAGACGACCTGCGCGCCCAAACACTCGCCACCATCGCCGCCGTGCGCGAACTTCTAAACAGCGGCCAAACCCCGCCGCCCGACTACGGCAAACGCTGCAAAGCCTGCTCGCTAGTGGAGATTTGCCAGCCGGAGTTGTTGGGGAAACGGGATAGGAGTGTGGGGTATGTGGCGGGGGTGTTTGAAGAGTGAGAGATTATTTACAGTTTGAGGATATGAAGCTATGTTTGAAAATTTATTTATCCAATACAAAATATTGAAATCATACGTATTGGATAAAAAAATCCATATTGGAAGTAAAGGGACATGTAGATATTGTGGGAAGGTTGTTGGGAATACTAAATTTAGTAAAGTGGCTCATTCTTTACCAGAATTAATAGGGAATAAATTTTTATTTTCGATGGATGAATGCGATGAGTGTAATGAATATTTTGATAAAAACTTAGAGAATAACTTGGCTAATTTCTTAGGGGTTTCACGAACAATCTGTCAAGTTAGAGGGAAAAAAGGCATTCCTAAGTATAAATCAAAATCTGGAGAGAGGATTGAAGTAATTGGTAGAGATTTATTAATTATTGAGAATCATGATTCTTCTTTAATTAATGTAAATAAAGATACCGAAACTGTATCTATTCAAGCAGAATATAAAACATATGTACCAGTGCAAGTATATAAGTGTTTTGTAAAAATGGCTATATCAATTTTGCCTGAGAAAGAATTGTCGACATACAGACAGTGCATAAAATGGGTTAGATTTAATCAAAAACCACATAATTTTAATGACAAATTATTGAAAATGAACGTGTTTTTTATCCCGGGGAATATTGAAGAACCTATAATAATAGCTTTAAATAAAAGAATAGGGGATAAGAAAAAATATCCTAATTTAACATGCTTTATAAGATTTGATAATTATATATTTTATTTTGTAATTCCATCATTTAGTAAAGAGGATAAATATTTAGATGTTAATTCTTTAAATTTTATAGTGCCAAGCAACATTGACTTGACATCTGAAAAGCCTAATAAAGTTGAAAATATAGCTCATATGAAATATGAGGGAGGATGGAATGAACAAATTCCCTTAGACGAAATACCAAAGGAAATTCTTGATAGAATTCATGAACTTGGATTGAAATTTAAATAAGAGTAAATCGAAGGTCATCTGAAAAAATACTACCATTTTCAGATGACTGAAACATGTTAGCCTTCAAAAGTGCGGTCAAAACCCAAGGAGTCTTCCCATGCGCAAACTGCAAAACACGCTCTACATCACCACCCAAGGCAGCTATCTGCATAAGGAGCGGGAAACGCTGGTGGTGGAGCAGGAGCGTAAGAAGGTGGCGCAGTTGCCGGTGCATTCCATCGGACATATTTTCTGCTTTGGGAATGTGCTGGTTTCGCCATTTTTGCTGGGGTTTTGCGGTGAAAATAATGTGAATTTGGCGTTTTTTACCGAAAACGGACGTTTCTTGGGGCGGCTTCAAGGACGGCAGAGCGGTAATGTGCTGTTGCGTCGGGCGCAGTATCGGGTATCGGAGCAAAATCCCGTGCCGATTGCGCGCAATATCATCGCGGCGAAGATTCAGGCGGGTAAGCGGGTGCTTCAGCGGCAGATTCGCAATTACGGCGAGAATGCGGCGATTCAAAGTGCGGTCGATGCTTTGAATATTTCGCTGCGGCAGTTGAAGGGCGCGGACGGGCTGGACGTGGTGCGCGGCATTGAAGGCGATGCGGCGGCGCGTTATTTCGGCGTATTCGGGCTGCTTTTGAGCGAAAAAAGCGGCTTTTCTTTTGACGGGCGCAACCGCCGTCCGCCCAGAGATGGGGTGAATGCGCTGTTATCGTTTGTATACAGCATCTTGGGCAAGGACATCAGCGGCGCGCTGCAAGGCGTGGGGCTGGACCCGCAGGTGGGCTTTCTGCACGCCGACCGACCGGGTCGCGACAGTTTGGCGCAGGATATTTTGGAAGAATTCCGCGCGTGGTGGGCGGACAGGTTGGTGCTGTCGCTGATTAACCGAGGGCAAATCAAACCACAAGATTTCGTTACAGAGGTAAGCGGCGCGGTAAGCTTAAAAGCCGATGCGCGTAAGCTGTTGTTCCAAGCTTTGCAGGCGAAGAAGCAGGAGAAAATCGTTCATCCGTTTTTGGGCGAGGAAGTGGAAATCGGGCTGCTGCCGTATATTCAGGCAATGCTGTTGGCGCGCCATTTGCGCGGGGATTTGGCGGAATATCCGCCGTTTTTGATGAGATAGGTTTGCAGGTCGTCTGAAAACGGGTTGGATGTTTTCAGACGACCTCATAAAGCAGCCTGCACATGGGAATACAAAATGCTGATGCTGATTACTTACGATATTTCGCTGGAAGACGCCAAAGGACAGGCAAGGTTGCGGCGCGTGGCGAAATTGTGTCTGGATTACGGCGTGCGCGTGCAGTATTCGGTGTTCGAATGCGACATCGCGCCTGATCAGTGGGTTGTTTTAAAAGACAAACTTTTGAAAACCTACAACCCCGAAACCGACAGCCTGCGCTTTTACCATCTGGGCAGCAAATGGCGGCGCAAAGTGGAACACCACGGTGCAAAACCGGCAGTAGATGTGTTTAAGGATACGTTGATTGTGTGAATCGCCAACCTGCAGTTCTCATGAAAATGCTGCAGGGTTGGCGAATTGGGATTGTTCTTTAACAATCAGGATATTGCGAATGCGGGCGTAACGGAAAAGGCTGTGTTATACTCGCGTTCGCGCTTTTCTTGGGAGCTTAGCGAAATCGGGGCTGCGAAACCTGATAGAGCAAGGCTTTTGAGAGAAGCTCCAGCCGCCTTCAGGCGGCTGTGTGTTGAAACACATGAGGTTATACAGGAGGCCGTGTCCGTCCGCGCCCAGCCGCCTTCAGGCGGCTGTGTGTTGAAACGTCGCGGTTGAGGGCATGGAGTTGTTCGGCGGTTCCAGCCGCCTTCAGGCGGCTGTGTGTTGAAACACACCATCAGGAAAGCGAAATCCTCTGGCACACCCAGCCGCCTTCAGGCGGCTGTGTGTTGAAACAAATTTCCGTACTGCTCCATATCGGCGGTTTTGACCCAGCCGCCTTCAGGCGGCTGTGTGTT
>NZ_KV790831.1:59583-59811 GCF_001807735.1 Neisseria sp. HMSC31F04
GCCGCCTTCAGGCGGCTGTGTGTTGAAACTTAACGTATTATTGAGCGCCCTCGCCTTTTCGCCCAGCCGCCTTCAGGCGGCTGTGTGTTGAAACAAACCGGCGACAATCACTATTTTGCCTGCTTTGAGGCCAGCCGCCTTCAGGCGGCTGTGTGTTGAAACAAAGGCCATCTGACTTGCCCTACGGTGGATAAGTGGCCAGCCGCCTTCAGGCGGCTGTGTGTTGAA
>NZ_KV790831.1:59831-60251 GCF_001807735.1 Neisseria sp. HMSC31F04
GCCGCCTTCAGGCGGCTGTGTGTTGAAACGATTTGGACGGGTTTTCGGTGACAGGCTACTTTCCAGCCGCCTTCAGGCGGCTGTGTGTTGAAACTATTCGAAAGAGGGAAATGAAACATATCGAATTTCCAGCCGCCTTCAGGCGGCTGTGTGTTGAAACACGGTTAGACAGCGCCCTGTCTGCGAATGCTACCCAGCCGCCTTCAGGCGGCTGTGTGTTGAAACATCCTGTTTTTATTATGATTCCGATTGGAATCGTCCAGCCGCCTTCAGGCGGCTGTGTGTTGAAACAACATGACGCAGATGGAGCGGGACAACTTTACGCCCAGCCGCCTTCAGGCGGCTGTGTGTTGAAACAATCCTGCGAAAGCAATCGCTCAAACCAATCCTGCCAGCCGCCTTCAGGCGGCTGTGTGTTGA
>NZ_KV790831.1:60271-60500 GCF_001807735.1 Neisseria sp. HMSC31F04
AGCCGCCTTCAGGCGGCTGTGTGTTGAAACAACACCGACGTGTACGCCACATCCGGCGGCCTGCCCAGCCGCCTTCAGGCGGCTGTGTGTTGAAACATTCAGCCGGTTGGTGTCGCTCTGCGGGTCGTCGGCCAGCCGCCTTCAGGCGGCTGTGTGTTGAAACATTGCCTCTTGGGTTGTGCGGGCAATGATAGTGAAGCCAGCCGCCTTCAGGCGGCTGTGTGTTGAA
>NZ_KV790831.1:60520-60744 GCF_001807735.1 Neisseria sp. HMSC31F04
CCGCCTTCAGGCGGCTGTGTGTTGAAACGACCATTTCGGGTATGGCAGGCACAAACATTTCAGCCAGCCGCCTTCAGGCGGCTGTGTGTTGAAACGACCGCAAGGTGAACGTCATCGGGTTTAAAACCGCCAGCCGCCTTCAGGCGGCTGTGTGTTGAAACTGCGCTTACGGCATGCCGGTGTCGGGTATCACTTCCAGCCGCCTTCAGGCGGCTGTGTGTTGA
>NZ_KV790832.1:0-6625 GCF_001807735.1 Neisseria sp. HMSC31F04
CGCGGGTTCGAGCCCCGTCCGCCGCGCCACAATAAATTTTCTAATGTTTAAGGCCGTCTGAAAACTTTTCAGACGGCCTTTTTGTGTTTGTCGGAAACCTTTGTCAGAAATATCCCGCCTTTTTGCGTTCTTCCATCGCCGCTTCGGACACGCGGTCGTCCATGCGCGTCGCGCTGCGTTCGGAAATGGTTGCCGCCGCGGTTTCGGCGATGATGTCTTCGGGTGTGGCGGCGGTGCTGGCGACGGGGCAGGTGCAGGAAATGTCGCCGACGGTACGGAAGCGCACGTTACGGATTTGGGAAACTTCGCCTTCGCGTTTCGGTGTCAGCGGGGTAACGGGGACGAGCAGTCCGCCGTGTTCGACGACTTCGCGTTTGTGGCTGTAATAAATCGGCGGCAGTGCGAGGTTTTCGCGGGCGATGTATTGCCAGATGTCGAGTTCCGTCCAGTTTGAAATGGGGAACACGCGCATATTTTCGCCGCTAAAGAGCCGCGTATTGTAGAGCGACCAGAGTTCGGGACGCTGGCTTTTCGGGTCCCATTGTCCGAATTCGTCGCGGAATGAGAAAATCCTCTCCTTTGCCCGCGCTTTTTCCTCATCGCGCCGCGCGCCGCCCATCAGCGCGTCAAAGCCTTGTTCTTCAATGGTTTCCACCAGTGTAACCGCCTGCGCGGCGTTGCGCGAATCGGATTCTCGGTGCAGGACGACCGTGCCTTTTTTGATGGAATCTTCGACGCTGCCGACCACCAGTTGCACGCCCGTACGCGCGACGGTTTCATCGCGGAACTGAATCACTTCGGGGTAGTTATGTCCCGTATCGACGTGCAGCAGCTTGAACGGCAGCTTGAGCGGGCGGCCTTCGAGTTTGAACGCTTTGACCGCCAGCGCCAGCAACACGACGGAATCCTTGCCGCCGGAAAACAGCAGCGCGGGATTTTTCGCCTCGGCGACGACTTCGCGGATGATGTAGATGGATTCGGCTTCGAGCCAGTTCAGATGCTTGTTTTGGATGGACATACGGAATCTTTCTTTAAGCTGACTGTTGCCACTTTAATCAGGCCGTCTGAAAAAAGGAAAGAACCGTTTTTAGCAAGCAAAGACGAATCGGTTATATGCGGGTGCATTCTTTGCGGGAAGTATGGTTTGGGGCGGTGCGGAGTCCGGGCTTGAAGAAAGCTATTGTTCATGCGTTGGGGCATCGGGTGAATTGTTTTCGTATTGCCCGATTTTGCACGGATGCGTCGGAGTCGGCAGGTATTGTCGTGTTGCAATGAAACGGTGTGCGGAAAATGGGGTAAGAGGCTGTCTGAAAAGTTTTCAGACGGCCTCTTCTGCTTTGCTGTACGGAGTGGTTTATGCACGAAGGATGCTTTGTATCGCTATGGCCGTGCCGGATTATTCCGCTTTTGTTTATTTTCGTTCGGGATGTTCCAAGTGGTAGATTTGGGCGACGGCATCAACCAATTCACTGTCTCCGCCGCCGGCTTTGGAAAGGGTGCGGGTAGGCGAGTGCAGCAGTTTGTTGGTTAATTGCACCGAGAGGCGTTCCAGCACTTCTTCGGGGGCGGCACCTTTGGCAAGTTGTTTCATGGCATTTTCCAGAACATGGCGGCGGGCGCGTTCGCCTTCGTCGCGAAGGGCGCGGATTAGGGGGACGTTTTCGCGGCTTTTCTGCCATTCGAGGAATTCGGCCACCTTTTGTTCTACCATCACTTCTGCTTCCGCCGCCGCTTTTTTGCGTGCGTCTTTACCGCTTTGCACGACATCGGCCATGTCGTCCACGGTGTAGAGGTACACGTCGTCCAAATCGGCTATTTCTGCCTCGATGTCGCGCGGTACGGCCAAATCCAACATGAAGACTGGCATTTGGTTGCGCTGTTTGAGCGCACGTTCGACCATGCCTTTGCCGATGATGGGCAGCGGGCTGGCGGTCGAGGAAATCACGACATCGTATTGGTGCAGGATGTCGGGGATGTTGTTCAGCAGGCAGGGTTCGGCGTTGATGCCGAGTTTGCCGCACAATTCTTCCGCCCGTTCCAAGGTGCGGTTGGCCACCGTCATCAGGCGCGGGTTTTCGGCGGCAAAATAAGTGGCCACCAGTTCGATCATTTCGCCCGCGCCGACAAATAAGACATTCAATTTGCCGACTGAAGGGAAAATCTGTTCGGCCATTTTGACCGATGCGGCAGCCATGGAAACGGAATGTTCGCCCACCGAAGTCCCGCTGCGGATTTCTTTGGCGACGGAAAAGGTTCTTTGAAACAGCGAGTTGAGCCAGGTGCCGACAGTGTTCTGTTCTTGTGCCGTCTGAACGGCATCTTTAATTTGACCGAGGATTTGCGGTTCGCCCAGCACCATACTGTCCAGGCCGCAGGCAACGCGGAAGGCGTGACGAACGGTGTCGCTGCAGCCGTAGGTGTAAAGGTAGGGGCGGATTTCTTTCGCCATTAAGCCTTGGCGGGCGGCCAGCCAGTCGGTGATTTTTGCGCTTTCGCCTATGCAGTAAAGTTCGGTGCGGTTGCAGGTGGACAAGATAACCGCTTCGAGAGCGGCATCGCTGTCGATCAGACTGCCGACCGCATCGGGCAGTTCGGCAGCGGCAAAGGCGAGTTTTTCGCGTATGCTCAGCGGCGCGGTTTGATGGTTCACTCCGATAACGGTCAGCTGCATTGGGATTGGAATGGATGAGAAATGAAAAAACGGCGCATTATAGCAAATTCAGACGGCCTTTATCGGTAAAAAATCGGTTTTAAAAGTCATACAGGGAAGTATTTAAAATATGAATAGGGTTGATAAAAGGTTCTTGGTGCAGCCGTTTGGTAAAAAGGCGTATAATTCCGCGTTATATATATAATCTGTAAATTCCATTGATAAACAGAAGCTAAAAGGAACATGCCATGACCGAACAAGAATCAGATGATGCCATGAAGCCAGCAGAAGGCGAGGCACAGGTGGCAGAGGGTAAAGGTGATTCCGGGCACCCGGCAGAGAACAAGCCGACCGTGAAGGCAAAGCCTGTAAGTAAGCCGAAAGAACCCGGCAAGCCGAAAGAGCAGGTTATCCGCCTTTATGAATCGAGCAAGCGCATTCATCCGAAAAAGGCCGAAGGCCGTTTTGCCAAACTGCGCATTGCAGCCATTGTGGCGACGCAGTTCGTGTTTTATTGCATTCCGTGGTTCAACTGGTCGGGCCGTCAGGCGGTTTTGTTCGATATTTCCAACCGCCATTTTTTCATCTTCGGTTTGTCGCTGGGCATGGGGGATTTGATTTATCTAGCGCTGTTGCTGATTATCTGCGCTTTCGGCTTGTTTTGGTGGACGACGGTGGCCGGACGGCTATGGTGCGGCTACGCCTGCCCGCAAACGGTGTACACTGAAATCATGTTGTGGATAGACCATTTTGTCGAAGGCGACCGCAACAAACGTTTGAAGCTGGACAAAGAGTCGTGGGGCTTGCGTAAGATCCGCATCAAATTGACCAAATACCTGCTGATTTTCGCCGTATGCGCCTGGACGGGAATTTCCTTTGTCGGATGGTTTACACCGATACGCGAATTCGTACCGGCGGTGTTTACCATGACTGCGGACAGCGGCGCGTTGTTTGCGGCGGCATTTTACGGCTTCGTTACCTGGTTGTTCGCCCATCAGATGCGCGAGCAGGTGTGTAAATACATGTGCCCGTATGCCCGCTTCCAAAGCGCGATGTTCGATCCCGATACATTGGTTATTTCTTACGATACCGAACGCGGCGAACCGCGTGGTGCGCGTAAGAAAAACGTCGGCAGGGACGAAACCGACTTGGGCGACTGCATCAACTGTACCATGTGCGTACAGGTGTGCCCGGTCGGTATCGATATCCGCGACGGCCTGCAATACGAATGTATCGGCTGTGCCGCCTGTATCGATGCCTGTGATGAAATTATGGACAAAATGGGCTATCCGCGCGGCCTGATTCGATACACGACGGAAAATGTGCTGGAGCACAAATACACCGACAAAGACATCAAGAAAAAACTTTTGCGTCCGCGCGTGGTCGGTTACGGCGCAGTGTTGTTTGTGGCGATTGTGGCATTTATTATCGGCGTGGCCACCCGTGCGACGCTGCGTATCGATGTCATCAAAGACCGCGGCGTGATGGTGCGGGAAAACAGCAAAGGCTGGTTGGAAAATGCCTATAATCTGCGCATCATCAACAATAGCGAGCAAGAACAGACTGTAACGGCTTCGGTCAGCGGTTTTGACGACATCGAACTTTCCGGCTTGCCGAAAGAGGGTATCAGAGTCGGCGGACAGCAGACCATCACCGTTCCGGTTCAAGTGTCCACTATTCCCGAATATGCCGACAAAGGCAGCCATCCGATCAAATTTACCTTTACCTACCGTCAGGATGGCGATACCGAAGGCCGTGTCATTAACGAAAAATCCAACTTTATCGGAGAATAAACGTGGCGCAGGAAAAATCCAAAGTCTGGTATAAAGAGCCGTGGCCGTGGCTGCTGTTTTCCGGTCCGGCCATCGTCGTGGTGGCGGCTTTCGTAACGCTTTATCTGGCTGCCAGCGGCAGTTCCGATTTGGTCAGCGACGATTATTACAAAGACGGCAAACATATCGATTTGGACCTCAAGCGCGATACGGCGGCGGTGGAACGGGGTATCCGGGGGCAGGCCCTCATCAATCCCGACGGCAGTGCGGTTCGCGTGTATGTGTCCGGCCGCTTTGACGACAAAGTACCGCTGAAGCTGACCCTGCTGCATCCCGTCAAAAAGGAATACGATCAAAGTATCGGGCTGAAACTTTCGACTGCGCCGAAATCGGGCGATAAGACCGAATATCTCGGTCAGTTCGCCAAGCTGCCGCCTGCCAACCATTGGTATGTGAGGCTGGAAGACGAAGGCGGGATTTGGCGGGTGGAAAACAAATGGATTGTCAGCCAGGGTGCTTCGATTGATTTGAACCCGATGAAAAATTTGCAGAACTCGGCCAAAACGGCAAAATAAGCGTATAAACCGGCAGAAAGGCCGTCTGAAAAAAATGATTTCAGACGGCCTTTTTTAATGCTTGGCTTGTTTTCAGACGGCCTCCGATTATCCGGCGGCAACTTGGAAACCCGTTACAATCTTTTTCACAGCTTCCGCTTCCCGAACCGTCCGTACGGCGTCAAACAAAGCCTGTGCTTCGGGATAGGCTTTCTTCATCATGCCCAGCCATTGCTTCAGGCGGGCGACGGCGTATTTTTCGTTGGTCGTCTGAAACAGGCACAAATCGACAAACAGGTTTATCCAGCCGAGGATTTCTGCAAACGGCATTTCGCATACTTCTTCCCCGTTTTCATATTGCTTGATTTGGCGCGCCAAGTCCGGGCGCATTACCGCCCCCCGCCCGATCATCACACTGTTGCAGCCGCTTTCCCGCTTAATGTCCAGATAATCCCGCAAGGTGAAAACATCGCCGTTGGCCGTTACCGGAATGCTTACGGCATCGGCGATTTTTTTCACCCAAAACCAATGTGCGGGCGGCTCGTAGCCTTCGACTTTGGTACGGGCGTGTACCGTGAGCGAGCAGGCTCCTCCTTCAGCAATGGCCTGCGCGTTTTCCAAAGCCAGCGTTTTGTCTTCAAATCCCAAACGCATTTTGCCGCTCAGCGGAATATGGTCGGGCAGGGCGCAGCGCAGCGTGCGGACGATGCGGTGTATCCTTTCCGGTTCTTTCAACAGTACCGCACCGCCTTGGTGTTTGTTGACCGTCGGTGCGGGGCAGCCGAAATTCAAGTCGATTTTCTTCACGCCGAAGCGCACGGCTTCCAATGCGTTTTCCGCCATTTTTTCCTCGTCGCTGCCTAAAAGCTGAACCGTGCAGGGAATGCCCGACGGCGTACGGTTGCCGTTGGCGATTTCGGGGGCGTATTTCAGCCAGGTGGCGCGTGAATGGATGGTGTGCGTGATACGGACGAATTCGCTGACGCATTCGTCAAAACCGCCGATGCGGGTCAGCAGGTCGCGCATCGGAGCGTCCGTCAAGCCCTGCATCGGGGCGAGCGAGAGGTAACAGGAAGGGGGAGAATCGGCCATTTGGCGGTTATCCGGCAATGAAAAAGAGGGCGGATTATAACGGATTGGACGGGGGCCGTCTGAAAAGGTGGCTGCTGGAAAAAAAGTAAAAATTATGCAATGATTGAAAATCCCGTTACGGAAATGCCGGCAGGCAGAATCCGTTATGCAAATAAAATCAAAATATTAGGGGCTGACGTAGATTAGCCCTAAATTCCACACCAATCCCGCAGGATTTTAAGCTGTTGAGACGGTGTGCCGAAATTAAATCGAAATTCGCATTCTTTCAGGAACAGCAGGAAAGATTTGCGATCGATTCCATTGTATTTGCGCAAGACACGTTTTGCCTGATTCCAAAAATTCTCAATGCCGTTAATGTGGTTCTGGCGGTCTGCAAATTCCTTGGAATGGTTGATGCGGTAATGGATGAAACCGCTCACGTCCAACTTGTCGTAGCTGCTCAGACTATCGGTATAAACAATGCTGTCCGGCATGATTTTCTTTTTGATGACAGGCATCAAAGTATCGGACTTGGCATTATCTACAACAACGGTATAGACCCGTCCGTTGCGTTTCAG
>NZ_KV790833.1:0-16425 GCF_001807735.1 Neisseria sp. HMSC31F04
GCACATCCGAAAATACTGTCAAATAAATATTGCAAGAAAAATATAGGAAATTGCTTATCAGCATGTTTTTTTTAAAATTTTATTTTTCTAAACCTCCACCAATAAAACTATAAAACTTATTATGAGTACATTCTTTCCTAGTAAGTTTGTATATTTGATATGATGCCGCAGTTTTAAAACTTATCTGTATCTTCTCCAAAGATAGGCGATTTCCATGTCTGTTTATACCAGTGTTTCCGATGATGAAATGCGTACTTTTTTGACTGATTACGATTTGGGTGATTTTATTTCCTTAGTGGGAATTGCCCAAGGCGTAACCAATAGCAATTATTTTTTAACTACATCCGATGGCCGTTATGTGCTGACTGTATTTGAAGTGCTGCAACAACACGAACTACCTTTTTTTCTTTTGTTAAAACAGCATTTGAACAAAGCCGGTGTCGCCTGCCCGGCACCTATCATGCGCAAAGACGGTCGTTTTGATTCTATCTTGGCAGGGAAACCGGCTTGTTTGGTTAGCTGCCTTCAAGGTGCGGATACGGGTTGGCCAACCATTGGGCAATGTTTTAACACAGGTGCGATGCTGGCCAAAATGCACTTGGCGGGCCGGGATTTTCCGCTGCATATGGAAAACCCCCGCCATGCTGCCTGGTGGCATGAAGCGGCAGATAAACTGCTGCCGGTATTAAATCAGGAAGATGCCGAACTCTTGCAAGATGAAATTGCCTATTTGGACACTCACCCCGATATAGGTTTGCCGCGCGGCATTATCCATGCAGACTTATTTAAGGATAATGTGCTGTTAAACGGTGATGACGTAGCCGGATTTATCGATTTTTATTATGCTTGCAACGGCAATTTTATGTACGATTTGGCGATTGCGGTGAACGATTGGGCGCGAACGGCAGACAATCGATTGGACTCTTCTTTGGCAGATGCTTTCATTCGCGGTTATGAAAGCATCCGTCCGCTTTCCGATGCCGAACGTGCATATTTCCCTACGGCCCAGCGTGCCGGCTGTATACGTTTTTGGGTTTCCCGCTTGTTGGATTTCCACTTCCCGCAGGAGGGGGAAATGACCTTTATCAAAGACCCGAATGTATTCCGCGATTTGCTGCTAACCTTCAGACGGCCTTAATCCTCCTACTACAGTCAAATATTTTTCTAAAAGGCAGAATCAGAAATTCTGCCTTTTTTCTTAATTCGGCGCATTTCCCTGCTGCGTTTCTTTGATTTTGTTTTTCCGTTACAATCGGACGGTAGTTTTTAATAATCAGACCGTTTGACTATAAAGGAAGGCCGTCTGAAAAATATCCTGCCGACCGGAATAAGAAAAGGAACCCCCAATGCCGCACAAACTCCTTCTACCCCTGCTATTACTCTTTCCGACTTCCGTTTTTGCCGCCGCGCCCGACGGCTCAACTCTAAGTTTGTTATGGGGTTTGCCGTTTGCCTTGATTCTGCTGTCGATTGCCACCGGTCCGCTGCTGTTTTCACACACCTGGCATCATCACTTCGGCAAAATTACCGCGTTTTGGACGCTGCTTTTCCTTATTCCGTTCTCGCTCAGCTATGGCCTAGGTTCCGGCATTTCTACCGTTATCCACGCTCTAGTGGATGAATACATACCCTTTATCGCATTGCTGCTGGCACTCTATACCGTGTCCGGGGGCATTTTGGTATGGGGCAACCTGCATGGCTCGCCCAAAACGAATACCGCCATCCTCGCCATCGGCACCTTGCTGGCTTCCGTGATGGGGACGACCGGCGCGGCGATGTTGATGATACGCCCGCTGCTGAAGGCCAACGATAACCGCAAACACCGCGTACACGCCGTCATTTTCTTTATTTTCCTGGTAGCCAACATCGGCGGCGGACTGACCCCGCTGGGCGACCCGCCCCTGTTCCTCGGCTTCTTGAAAGGCGTGGATTTCATGTGGACGGTACGCCATATGCTGATGCCCGTATTGGTCAGCAGCACCGTCCTGCTGACCCTGTTTTATTTTCTTGACAGACATTTTTACGGCAAAGAAGACGAAATCCAACCCCGCGACCCAAGCCCCGACAGCCGTCTGCAAATCCACGGCAAACGCAACTTTGCCTTGCTAATCGGCATCGTCGGTACCGTATTGATGTCCGGCATCTGGAAACCCGGCATTTCCGTAGATGTATTCGGCAGCCATTACGAACTGCAAAACCTCATCCGCGACCTGCTGCTGCTGTCTATAACCGCCGTTTCGCTGATTATTACGCCGAAACAGGTTCGGGCGGGCAACGAATTCAACTGGGACCCGATAGCCGAAGTCGGCAAACTCTTCCTCGGCATCTTTATCACCATCACACCCGTTTTGGCCATCCTCAAAGCAGGCGAAAACGGTGCGCTCGCAGGCGTGGTCGCACTGGTGCACGACAGCTCCGGCCATCCGATTAACACCATGTACTTCTGGATGTCGGGCCTGTTGTCCGCCTTTTTGGACAACGCACCGACCTATTTGGTGTTCTTCAACCTCGCCGGCGGCGACCCCCACGTTTTAATGAACGGCCACCTGTTTCACACCCTGCTGGCCGTTTCAATGGGTTCGGTCTTCATGGGCGCGCTCAGCTACATCGGCAACGCCCCCAACTTCATGGTAAAAGCCATCGCCGAACAACGCAAAGTGCCCATGCCCAGCTTCTTCGGCTACATGGCCTGGTCGTTCGGCATTTTGGTTCCGCTCTTCCTGCTCCACACACTGGTTTTCTTCGTGTGGCAAATATTTTAAAAAACGGCAGACAGCCTTTCGGGGCCGTCTGAAAACATCCACCGGCCGGACGGAAACGTCCGGCCTGCCTATTTTCCGATAAACCGCAGAATACGAATAACCAATGTAAATCAAATGCGGCACATTTGGGCAAAGCCCGCAAACCTTGCTATCATCCCTCCCTGCTTTCAGACGGCCTCCAACCTATCAAACACACAATATAGGCCGTCTGAAACCCGCAACAGAAAGAACGACGACACATGATCCGATACAGAATACCCCTGATTGCCGCCCTGCTCTTGGCAGCATGTACCGCCGAAAAGCCCGTAGAACCCGTAAACAGCAGACACGCCCTACCGTCCGACGTTTCCGGCGGCGTCAGTCTGCCGACCGCCCGCAGCAGCGAAAACCCGGCAAAAACACTGAACGACTACGCCCTCTACGAAAACGTATTGCGCGCCGCCAAAGCGGGCGACGACATCCAGCCCGCCCAATTCCTCAGCGGCCAGAGCGACAGCGCGATGGGCGAAGCCGTCCGCAACGAATGGCTCAAAAGCCTGGCGCGGCACGGCGACTGGGCAACCTTCCAACGCGAATACGCCAAACTCGCCGCCGAAGGCCGCAGCCAGGAAGTCGGCTGCTACGCCGAAAACCTGCAAGACACCGGCTTGGCGGCAAAACTCGTCCGCGAAACCGGCCGCCTGCCGCAAGGCTGCACCGCCTTAATCGAAACCCACGCACGGGAAGGCCGTCTGAAAACCACCGATGCTTGGCGGCGCGTACGCGGCCTGATTGCCAACAACCAAACCACCGATGCCTCCCGTCTTGCCGCCGCCCTCGGCAGCCCGCTTGAAGGCGGCAGCGGACAAGGCGCGCAAGAAAACCTCCTGCGCGACATCATCGGCGCAAACGCACAAAAAAGCCCGGCGGCAGCCCAAAACCTGAGCAACCAAGAAAGCCTCTTCACCCGCGAACAGGCTGGATTCGCCTGGGGCGTGCTGGCGCACCGTCAGGCCAAAAGCCAAAACTTCGCCACCGCCCTCAAATACTACCGCCGTGCCGACCGCAACCAACTGACAAACGACCAATTCGAATGGTTCGCTCGTTCCGCCCTGAGGCTTCAAGACTGGGGCACACTGGCCGACATCATCACCTCCATGCCGGCCGAACTGCAGGACAATCCAACCTGGCTGTACTGGCTCGGCCGCAGCCACGCCGCGCGCGGGGACAACGCCCGCGCCCAAGCCCTCTATCGTAAAGCAGAACAAAGCGGACGCAACTTCTACGCCGTACTGTCCACCGAAGAACTCGGCAAACGCATCCACACCAACAACAATGCCACCGCTGCAAGCCGCCGCGACCTCGACACCCTGGCACGCGACGGCGCCATCGCCCGCGCCCTCACCCTGTTCAAAGCAGGCGGCGGCGACCGCGCCATGCGCCGTGCGGCACAGGCGGAATGGCGTTACGCCACGCGCGGCTTCAACGAAGACACCAAACTGGCAGCCGCCCAGCTTGCTTACGACAACCAATTCTACGAAATGGCCATCCACACCGCCGACAGCACCACGCACAAACTCAACTACAACCTGCGCTACATCTCGCCCTTCCGCGACATTACCGGCCGCTATGCCGCCGAAGCGGGCATCGACCCGGCATGGGTTTACGGCCTCATCCGCCAAGAAAGCCGCTTCATGCTCGGCGCACAATCCAGCGTCGGCGCACAAGGCCTGATGCAGGTTATGCCTGCCACCGCGCGCGAAATCGCCGGCAAAATCGGCATGGACAGCAGCGAACTCTACACCATGGACGGCAACATCCGCATGGGCACATGGTACATGTCCGATGCCAAACGCCGCCTGCAAAACAACGAAGTCATGGCCACGGCGGGTTACAATGCTGGCCCAGGCCGCGCCCGCCAATGGCAGGCATCATCCCCGCTGGAAGGCGCGATTTACGCCGAAACTATCCCGTTCGATGAAACGCGCGACTACGTGAAAAAAGTGATGACCAACGCTGCCTATTACGCCTCGTTGTTCAAACAGGCGAACACCTCGCTGAAACAGCGCATGGGCGTCGTTCCCGGCAAATAAGCGCAGGAAATCACCTAAAAGGCCGTCTGAAAATCCGTTTTCAGACGGCCTTTCTGTCAAAATTCCATCTCCCATACGGAGACCTTTGCAAAATTCCTTTTTCCCCAACAGCCGAAACCTAAATAAAGATTTTCCGGCTGTTTTTGTTTCAAATATCCACTGATTCTACCCAAATACCCCCTTAATCCCCCTTGGATACCCGATTAATCAGCATCCGGGCGAGAAAAACAGGGGGATTGGGTACGAAAACAGCCGAAAACCTGTGTTTGGGTTTTGGCTGCTGAGGAAAAGAAATTTTGCAAAGGTCTCTAACTGACTGATTGATGACTTAGATGAAAATGTAAAGCAGCTTGCAAAAAAATAAATTATCGGATAAGGTAGTTAACAAGCGGCTGACGCCGTGAGTATTTGATTATTTAGAAATATCGAAAGGCATAATCATGAATGAAGATATTATCAAAGGAAAATGGGCGCAGCTCAAAGGTAAAGCTCAGGAAAAATGGGGCGAATTGACTAATGATGATTTGGACATTATCGAAGGCAAACGCGACCAATTGGCAGGAAAAATCCGCGAAAAATATGGTCGCACCAAAGAAGAAGCAGAGAAAGAAATCGACGATTGGCTAAGCAGTCAAGATTAACGATTTCAATCCAATATTAAAGAATGCGGTCGGTTTCCGGCCGCATTCTTATCAAAACAGAAAATAGGGAAAAATCATGCTACATTATGCAGTTGTTTTCTTCGTTATCGCCATCATTGCAGCCGTACTGGGTTTTGGCGGCATCGCAGGCAGTGCGGCAGGTATTGCCAAAATCCTGTTTGTCGGCTTCCTGATTCTGTCGGTACTTTCGCTGATTTTTGGCAGAAAGAAATAACCGCCGACAAATACAGAAAATCTGCTTCGGCAATCGGGCTGGAAAAGCTTTCTCAAATTGTGCGTCTAACATCTGACCCTCCATATAGCTGGATTGTTGATGTATAGGCAGGTGGATTATTACCTGGCAGGCCGTCTGAAACTCCGTTTTCAGACGGCCTTTTTCATTTAAACACATCATAAAACGTAAATCCGCCATTGCCCGTTTTGACAAATTTTAAATATTGGGTTACAAATCACTACAAGGCAGGTATGCTTCGGCTGCTGCCGTTGTTTTCAGACGGCCTGACTGCCGGATGCCGCTTGCCGACTAATAAAAAAATTGATTGCCTTTTGTTAAGGAGAATTTATGTCTACCCCGAACCCGGCCAAAAAATTCTTCGGCCATCCGATTCAGCTTTCCACGCTGTTCCACATCGAACTGTGGGAACGTTTCTCGTTCTACGGGATGCAGGGCATCCTGATGATTTATCTATACTACACCGCAAAAGAAGGCGGTTTGGGCATGGATAAAACGCTGGCCGGCGGCATCGTCGGCGCATACGGCGGCAGCGTCTACCTCTCCACCATCCTCGGCGCGTGGCTGGCCGACCGGATTTTCGGAGCGGAAAAAACGCTATTTCTCTCAGGCATCGTCGTGATGCTCGGCCACATCCTGCTGGCCGTCATCCCCGGCCTGTCCGGCCTGCTGTTTGGCCTGGTGTGCATCGCCTTGGGCAGCGGCGGCGTAAAGTCGTCGGCCAGCTCCATGGTCGGCTCGCTGTATGAAAGCGACGAAATGCAGCCGCTGCGTGATGCGGGCTTCTCGATTTTCTACATTTCCATCAATATCGGCGGCTTCTTCGGCCCCATCATTACCGGCCTGCTGCAAAAAGATTACGGCTTCCATTACGGCTTCGGCGCGGCTGCCGTCGGCATGGCGTTTGGTTTGTGGTGGTATTCCCTCGGCCGCAAAAATTTGCCGCAAACACCCGCCCCCAATCCGTTGCAGCCGGAAAAAGTGAAAACCGCCGCCGCAATCGGCGTATTGATCATATTGGTTTTGGGCAGCCTGATTGCCACCGGTGCGCTGAACCTCGAAACCTTCCCGCAATTCCTGCTGGCAACGGTGATTCTGGCCGTGATTGCCTACTTTGCGCGGTTGCTGGGCAGCCAGCATGTCAATGCGGACAACAAACGCCACATCATGGCCTATATCCCGCTTTTCATTACCATCTGCGCCTTCTGGGCGGTATGGTTCCAGGTGTACACCGTGGCCACCGTATATTTTGACGAAACGGTAGACCGCACCTTCTTCGGCTTTACCGTGCCCGTAGCATGGAAAGACTCGATACAGAGTATGTGGGTGGTGCTGTTCTCCGGCGTGTTGGCCGCCGTATGGACGAAAATGGGCAAACGCCAGCCGAAAACGCCGCTGAAATTCGCCTTGGCGATGCTGGTAGTCGGCGTATCCTACCTCGGCTTCGTGCCCTACATTTCTTCCGGTACGCCGATGCCGATCATCATCTTCGCATTGGTACTGCTGGCCGTAACGATAGGCGAACTGCTGCTGTCGCCGATTTCCCTCTCGCTGTCCACCAAAATCGCCCCACCGATGTTCAAAACCCAAATGGTGGCCTTGAACTTCCTCGCCCTATCCATCGGTTTTACCTTGGGCGGCCAGTTGTTCAAACGGTTCTATGATGAAAAAGCACCGCTCGATTTCTACTGGTTGCTGTGCATCATCGGCGTATCGGTCGGCATCGCGCTGCTGGTACAGGTTCCCGTACTGAACCGTATGCTCAAAGGCGCGGATTAACATACGCTTCAGGCCGTCTGAAAACGTTTCAGACGGCCTTTCCTCCGTTTTCGGCAAAGGGAAACCCATGAAACATACAGCCTTCCCCGTCCTACTGCTCGCCGCCGTAACAGCGCAGGCCAACGACAGCACCGGCTTTGTCGAAACCGGCGGCATCCAATATTTGAAAAACCAGCACATCGAAATGCAACGCGAGGATTTGTACATCAGCCAGCAACAGATACGCGTATCCTACACATTCAAAAATAATTCCGCACAGGACATTACTGAAACCGTATTATTCCCCCTGCCCGAAGTATCGGCCGGTTATGACGGCGATTTTGCCGACACCGCCGGCCTCATCAACAGCTTCCGTATTTGGGCCGACGGCAAGGCCGTCAAACCTCAAGTCCATGTGCGCGCCTTTTTTGAAACCAAAGACGGCAAAAAGGCCGACATGACCGCCAAACTGAAACAATGCGGCCTATCCGATATCGAATTGATGGCTCCGTGGACAAACAAATACGACCACGAAAAAGTATCCGCCAAAATCAACGCCTGCCTGACCCCACAAGCAGCCAAACTCAAGCTGAAGAGCGATGACGATATAAGCGATTTTTGGTCAGCGGTAATCGTATACAGTTGGAAGCAGACCTTCAAAGCCGGCAAAACCACTAACATAAAACATCAATACACCCCGCTTCTGGGCGGCAGCTTCCTCATCCCGCCCGCAGAGCCGGAAAAAGGCGGCCCGATGGCGAAAACGTACTGCATCAGCGACGACCTGCGTCGCACGCTGGCCGACCCGCGCCACCGCTTCCGCACCTACACCCAACTGGGCTACGTCTTAACCACCGACGCAAACTGGGCCAAGCCGATCGGCAAATTCACACTGACGGTCGAGCGCGAGCCCGGCCAACTCGTTTCCCTGTGTTGGGACAAATCCTTGCGTAAAATCAGCCCGACGGTTTTCCGCGCCGAAAAAACCGATTTTCTACCCCAAAAAGACTTGGATATTATCTTCTTCACCGCGTTAGAAGCGGTAAACGAATAAGCCGAATCGGACAGGCCGTCTGAAAACCGAAATCCTGCTTTCAGACGGCTCCTCCACCCATCCAACCCGCCGCCGAAACGGCGCGCACGCAGAAAGGAACAACTCATGAACCCAGCCGCCCAACGCCTTGCCAAACTCCGCCAAACCATGCGCGAACACAACCTCGCCGCCTGGATTGTCCCGTCCGCCGACCCGCATTTGTCCGAATACCTGCCCGAACACTGGCAGGCGCGGGTGTATTTTTCCGGCTTCACCGGTTCGGTCGGCACCTTGGTCGTTACCGCCGACAAAGCCGGCCTGTGGGCGGACAGCCGCTATTGGGAACAAGCCGCACACCAGCTCCAAGGCAGCGGCATAGAATTGCAAAAAGTCGGTGAAGTCGCGCCCTACACCGACTGGCTGGCCGCCGAACTGCCGGACGGCGCGGCGGCGGGCGCGGCGGCCGACATGCTGTCGCTGACCGCTAAACGCCAGCTTGAAACCGCCTTCGCCGCCAAAAACATCCGCCTCGACGTATCGCGCGACATCGCCGACGCGGTTTGGACCGACCGCCCCGCCCTGCCGCAGGAAACCGTTTTCCCGCACGACGCAGCCTTCATTTCCGAAACCGCTGCCGCCAAACTCGCCCGCGTGCGTGCCGCCATGAAAGAACAAGGCGCGGCCTGGCATCTGATTTCTTCGCTCGACGACACCGCATGGCTGACCAACCTGCGCGGCAGCGACGTACCGTACAACCCCGTATTCCTGTCGTACCTGCTCATCGGCACCGATTCGGCAACCCTGTTCGTTGATGAAGCCAAGCTGAATCCGGCATCGCGCGCGCTGCTGGCCGAAGCGGGCATCACCACCGCGCCCTACGCCGCCGTGCGCGAAGCCTTGGCCAAGATTTCAGACGGCCTGCTCGTCAACCCCGACAAAACCGCCGTCAGCACGCTGCAACTCATGCCGTCTGAAAGCCGCCTGATTGAAAACATCAACCCGTCCACCCTGTTCAAATCCGTCAAATCCGCCGCCGATTTGGACCATGTACGCGAAGCCATGCGGCAAGACGGCGCGGCACTGTGCGGCTTCTTCGCCGAATTCGAGCGCAATCTGGCCGACGGCACCGCCATGAACGAGCTGGACATCGACACCATGCTCCACAAATACCGCAGCGCGCGCCCGAACTTCGTTTCACTCAGTTTCAACACCATCGCCGGCTACAACGCCAACGGCGCGCTGCCGCACTACGCCGCCACGCCCGAAGCGTTCAGCGACATCACCGGCAGCGGCCTGCTGCTGATTGACTCGGGCGCGCAATATCTGGGCGGCACCACCGACATCACCCGCGTCGTCCCCGTCGGCGAAACCACGCCCGAACAAAAACGCGACTACACGCTAGTCTTAAAAGCCCATATCGCGCTGGCCGAAACCGTGTTCCCCGAAAACATCGCCGCCCCCCTGCTCGACGCCATCTGCCGCAAACCCCTTTGGCAGGAACAATGCAACTACGGCCACGGCACGGGGCACGGCGTGGGCTACTTCCTGAACGTGCACGAAGGCCCGCAGGTCATCTCCTACCTTGCCCCCGTCAATCCCCATCACGCCATGAAGGCGGGCATGATTACCTCCAACGAACCCGGCCTCTACCGCCCGGGCAGATGGGGCGTGCGCATCGAAAACCTTGTCGCCAACCAACCCGTGGCATCGCCGCAGGAAACCGAATTCGGCAAATTCCTGCATTTCGAAACCCTCACCCTCTGCCCGATAGACACGCGCCCGATAGACCTGTCGTTGATGACGGCCGAAGAAATCCGCTGGCTCAACGCCTACCACGCCGACGTGCGCGAAAAACTGCTGCCGCTGGTAGACGGCGAAGCACGCGATTGGCTGCTGCTGCGGACAGAGGCCGTCTGAAAACGGCAAAGGCCGCAATAAATTGAAAGGCCGTCTGAAAAACCCGCAACAAGGTTTTTCAGACGGCCTCTTTGATGTCGAAAGCCGTACGGGCTCAATACCCTGCCCCCTCCAGCTGCAAAAACGCCCGATAGTAATCCTCCGTCGCAGCATCGTCGGCAACGGACTGTCCGGCTTTGGCCAGATAATCGCGGGCCAAACGGCGGCTTTCCTTACCGAATTTACCGTCGGCCTTAATCTTATAACCGCCTGCCTGCAAACGGCGTTGGATATACAACACCTGCTCTTTTTGCGCAGGCATTTCCATCCTTTCGGTATGATTGGCAGAAAGCCGGCAAAGGCTGCCGAAATCCCGTTTAAGCTTCGCAAAAAAACCGTTTCCTTCGAATTCCCCGTTTTCAGACGGCCCCAACCACCCGTCCGCCTGCCTGCACGCCGCCTGAGTTACTTCCAGGGCCAAACGGCCTTCGCTTTTCGGCAGCCAATCCTGCGAGGCGGCAAAACCGTAGGCGCAGGCCGCCAGCCATACAAGGAAGCCCCAACCCAACAATTTTCCGAATGCCTCCGCATTACGCATCTGCTGGCGGTAGGCAGGCGGCACTTTGCGCCGCTGCCAGACCACGACCACCATACTGAGCAAAGAAGCCGCAATGCCGACGGCCAACAGGATCAGCAGGAAAGCCAATCCGCCGCCCAGTAATGTTCCGAACGGCCTCGCGGCAATATTCTGTTCGGCATCCCATTCCTGCAGCAAGGCCAAATAGGCTAAAACCGGTAGGCCGAACAAAATCCATACGGCCGGAGAATAGGCGGGAGACACTTTATCGATGATCAGGTTCAGCACATTGGCCAGCCGCCCTGCCATTTCCGTACTGATAAAGCCTTGGCAGGCCGTCTGAACGGCATGGCCGGTATCTTCGTCCTGCACCGTGCGGCAGTCGGCGATCTTGCGCATGGCATCATCCAAAACCGGCTGTCCGGCATAGCGGCTGAAAAACGCCACCGCATCCTTTTTGCCCAATTTCCGCTTTCCGGACAAATTCGTCTGTAGGAACGCCAGCTCGTCAGCAAACAAATCGTCGAACACGGTCGGCCGCACATAGGGATACGGCGGATTGGAAAACGCATGGCAGATATACGTCTTCCCCTTCAGCCCGAACGGAAGCATGACGGCGGTGCTAATACCGACATACGACATCCCGTGCGTCTTTTCACCCGCCTGCTCCCCATTCAAATCGAACGGGATTTTCTCGCCGCAAAATTCCGCACCCGACCGAGCCAGCAAATCACTCAATGCCTGCGGTGCAAACCGCGTATCCGCCGCCACCTCGTACGACGGCACGGCCAATGCCTGTATTTCACGGACACGGGTAAAAAAGCCGTAGCCCGAACAATTGCCGCATTTTTCCCTGCCGCTGCCCGAACACGAACCGCACGTCCTGTATCCGCTGCCCCAGCAGCCGCCGCAGCTTTTGTACACCGTCCGCGTACCCCGGTATTGGCTGTTGCCGTCATATAACGGAACCTGCTCGGCATGTTGCCCCGAACCGCCGCACCAATGACACCGCTCCCGCCCCGATCCTTGGCAGGAGTGGCAGGAGACATTGCCCTTGCCGTGGCAGGATTGGCATTTCTCATGGATGGAAAAAGGCCGGAAAGTATGAAAAGCCGTTTCCCGCCCCGATTCGGCCACACCTTTCCCGCCCGCCGCACGCAGCCTGTCCAAAAAGCCCGCCCGCAAATCCGTATCGCAGGCCGCCCGTTCCGACAATTCGCCGCTGTGCCGCGCAAACGCCGCTCCGTTGTAACCGAAATGGTCTTTCATCGAAGCATCGCCCGCCGTTACGCTGTCCTCCATCCTGCCGAAAAAAGACCACAACACAAACAGACGGACGCGAAAATCCTCCGCTTCATACTGCCCGGGCACAACTTCGCCCGCCCGCGCCTGATTACCATCAATCAGATTGCGTAGCTGGTGTAGTAAAATACCCGCCAACTCATCATGTTTTCTGTTATCACTCATTCATTCCCCCTGAAAACGCCCTGCCAGAAACCACGGCCGCGCAATTATACCCACCGGCGCCGAATCGCGCCGCCCGTTTCGCACTATAATCCCGCCCGTTTCAATCCATTCGAGGAATCCCCATGATCAGCCGCCTGACCGGAAAACTCATCGAAAAACAGCCGCCGCAAATCGTCATCGACGTAAACGGCGTGGCCTACGAAGCCGACGTTTCCATGCAGACCTTCTACAACCTGCCGCCACTGAACGAAACCGTGCAGCTCTACACCCAACTCGTCGTGCGCGAAGACGCACACCTGCTGTTCGGCTTCGGCACGGCCGCCGAACGCGCGACTTTCCGCCAACTGGTCAAAGTAAGCGGCATCGGTGCAAAAACCGCCCTGGGCATCCTGTCTGCCATGACCGCCGACGAACTGGCGCAGGCCGTGGCGCAGGAAGATGTCAAACGCCTCTCCTCCGCTCCCGGCATCGGCAAAAAAACCGCCGAGCGCATGATACTCGAACTGCGCGGCAAACTTTCCGGCGGCACCATTTCAGACGGCCTGTTTGCACAACCGCAGGCCGCCGACGAAACCGACGACATCATCGGCACACTGCTGGCCCTGGGTTACAGCGACCGCGAAGCCCGCGCCGCCGTCAAAGGCATCGCCCCGGGAACGGAAGTGGGCGAAGGCGTACGTCTGGCATTGAAAAACCTGTTGAAATAAGCTGCAAAGCAATAAAAACACAACAGGCCGTCTGAAAATACCGTTTTCAGACGGCCTTTTTACATTCGGCTATGGCGGCAAACATCAATAAAAATTTCCTTCAGCCGATTGAAAGAAACTTTTCTTTACTTGCATTACTTTTAATAGCATAATAAATAAAAATTATTATCAGGATATGACATGAAACAAAAACATCTGGCCTGGCTGCTGATGGGCGGCCTTGCATCAGCACCCATTTTCGCGGAAACCTTGGCAAACCCTGACGAAATCCAGCCTGTCAAAACCTTCTCGCCCCCCAAACCCGTTGCGCCGACCGCAGCTCAGGGCTACTTCCCCGAAAACCAATTCGACCGTACCGACCGCAGCAATCATTACTTTGTTACCGAAAACATAGACCAAGCCTTCCGCCCGCTGAAGGCAAACAGCGGCTTTTACGGCAAAAGCTTTTACAACTCCGTTACCGCGCAAGCGCGCGGGGCGAAGGTATACGGCGTAGCCAACCTCAATCACACCAAGGCAAACGGCTACAAAGACGGCGGCGGGCGCGATACCGATTGGAAATACAGCCGCTTCAATCAGGCTTTGGTGCTCGGTTTCGTGCCGTCTGAAAACCAGGAATACCGCCTCACTTATCTGCACGACGACATCAACAACGACCGCCAGCCGCAGTTCGTCAACGACGCATTGGACACCGAACGCCACATCGCCAAACTCAACGCGCGTTGGGGCAATGCCGATTTGAGCAATACGGTCAGCGCGGAAGCAGGCGTCATCAAACTCAAACGCCGCGCCGACAATTACTCCCTGCGCCAAAACAACACGCTGCAGCAAGTGCTCGTAGAGCTTGACCGCAAAGTGTATGATTTCTCGCTCAAACACGACGCAGATTTCGGCAAGTTCCACAACACAGCCGCCGTCAGCTACCGCAACGACAGCCAAAACGGCGAACGCAACACCCACACCGCCATGCGCGACTTCCTCAACGGCTACCGTTTCGCCGATGTGCACATCGACCGCTGGCGTATTGCCGATACCTTGTCTTACAAGTTTGACGACCGACACAAACTGGGCTTGGGTTTGAGCTACGAACTCAACGAAGCGGACGTTCGCAAAAATACGGCGCAACCCGCCCATCCGATGAACCGCAATCTCGCCTTCGCCTCGGCGCAGCAAATCTGGAAAACCCATTACGGCTACGACTTCAACGGCAAAGTGCGCCGTCATGCTTTGTCGGGCGAACTCAAATACGATTTCACGCCGTCTGAAACGCAAAAATACAGCGTTTCCCTCGCACATTTGGAACGCATCGGCGACAACACCGAACGCTTCAACTCGCTTGCCGCCATCGTGCAAAACCGCATGAACGGCATGCTGATGAACCAAAACCCAGCCGCCGCCATCGCAGGCAACCCCCTGCTGAAAACCGAAAAACACAACCGCATCAAGCTCACCGCCGACAGCCGCAACGACTACTACAACGGCTACATGAACTCATTGGCAGGCGCGGGCTGGAACGTGGGCGGCACACTTGTGGCGGACAAAGTCAAAGACCTGATTATTTTTGACCGCGCACGCGGACAAAGCGGTATTTCATCCAACGGCGGCGGCATCATCACACGCAATGTGGACGCACGATTGTTTACCGCGCAGGCCTACGCGCGTTACAACTTCAATCCGCATTGGGCGGCAGGCATCAAAGCCGCCTACAACTACGGATACAACGAAACCGACGGCAGGCCGCTCTATCAAATCCGTCCGTTTGAAGCCGCCGTCCAAGCCGACTACAAAAACTACTTTGCCCACGGCAGCTACAACATCGGCGCGGCAACACGCTTTGTCGCCAAACAAACGCGCGGCGATTTTGACGCGGCAAGCGGTCTGGGCATAGACAAACGCGAAGCCGCCAAAGGCTTTACCGTTGCCGACGTGTACGCAAGCGTAAACATCAAAGACAAATACGGCTTGCGCCTGGGCGTGAACAACGTGTTCAACAAAAAATACGCCGAACACATCAGCGGCGACCACGTCCTCGCCCTGTCGCCCGGCGTGGTGTATGCACCGGGCAGGACATATTGGTTGAGTTTGCATGCGGCGTTTTGAGTATCAGGCCGTCTGAAAGAATGCCTGCATTGGCTTATTAAGAATTAGGAGATAAAAATGGATATGAAAAGACGTGATTTCTTAAAAATGACTGCCGCGCTGGCAGCAGCAAGCGTTTCGCCTTCGCTGTTGGCGGCCGGTAAAGAGCAATTTACCGTGTACGGCGCGCCGGCAATGCCCAGCGTAACCATTGCCGTAGCGGCGTTGCAAGGCAAGCTGGCGAAGCAGGCGGATGTGTCGCTGAAAATCTGGCGTTCGCCCGACCAGCTTCGCGCGGGCGTGGCGAGTGGGCAATTTAAAGTAATGATGAGTCCGAGCAATGTCGGCGTAAACCTGCGCAACCAAGGGCAGAAAGTCGGCATGGTCAATATTTTGACCAACGGCATCACGCAGTTGGTCTGCAAAGGCAGCGCGATTGCCTCGCCGCAGGATTTGGTCGGCAAAAAAATCCTCGTGCCGTTTAAAAACGACATGCCCGACATCGTGCTGCAAGCCTTGTTGAAAAAACTGAAAATCGACGCGCACAAAGTCGGCATCACTTATACCGCCACGCCGCCCGAAGCGGTAGGGCTGTTTTTGAGCAAGGACTACCACGCCGCCATCCTGCCCGAACCGATGGCGACCGCCAGCATGCTCAAAGGCAAAACCATGGGCGTAAACGTCGTGCGCGGATTTGATTTGGTGAAGGCATGGGGGCAGGCGTTTGACACCAAACCGCTGATTCCGATGGCGGGCATCATCGCCAACGAAGAATATTTCCACGTACACAAGGCGCAGTTCGACCTCTTCCATCAGGATTTGAAAAACGCGCTCAACTGGATACTCGCCAACCGCCAAAGCGCGGCGAAAATCGGCAAAAACTACCTCCCCGCCCCCGAACCCGCACTAGTCATGGGCTTGGACGGCGCGCGGCTGACGGTAACCAAAGGCAGCGAAGTGAAAAACGAGATTTTGAAGTTTTACGAAATCCTGATGCAGTTCAACCCGAAACTTTTGGGCGGCAAGCTGCCGGATAACGGGTTCTTCTTGGCTTAAAAGAGGATAGAGGCCGTCTGAAAATAGTGGAGTAGCCATGAAATCTGCTTTGTCATTTTCAGACGGCCTATAAAGGACATTATCAGCAGCGCAGGTCGGATTCTTGAATCCGACATTTCGGCTA